>NZ_MULM01000173.1:0-128320 GCF_002029345.1 Pseudomonas sp. VI4.1 | reverse complement strand
CCTACAGGAGGTCTGAGGCATTCGGCGGACCCCTGTAGGAGCTGGCTTGCCAGCGAAGGCGGCCTGATAGGAGACGACCATCTTCAGGCTGCAGCAATAATCCATATGAAAAAAGCCCCGCGCTTCTCCCGAAGGCGGGGCTTTTTGATGGGCTGTGCGATCAGAACAAATCGATCGGCGCCCCTTCATCCGCGGGCAGCGGGCTGCCCGGCGCATTGCCGTTGCCCAGCTCGTTACCCGACGGTGGCGTGTCCTCGGCCTTGAACAGTTCGAAGTAGGCGCCTGGCGTGCCTGGGGAGGCTGCACGGCCACTGATCGGGTCGACGCGCAGGCTGAGGATGCCTTCCGGTTCTCGCTGCGTATGCGGCGGCTTGTCCTTGAGCGCGGCGCCCATGTAGCTCATCCAGATCGGCAGCGCGACAGTGCCGCCGAACTCCCGGCGACCCAGGCTTTCAGGCTGGTCGAAGCCGGTCCAGACGGTGGTCACGTAGTCAGCGTTGTAGCCGGAGAACCAGGCGTCCTTGGATTCGTTGGTGGTGCCGGTCTTGCCCGCAATGTCACTGCGCCCCAATGCCAGGGCGCGGCGGCCGGTGCCGCGTTTGATGACGTCCTCGAGCATGCTGTTGAGGATGAACGTGGTGCGGCCGTCGACAATGCGTTCGGCCACGGCCGGGGTGGGCGGCACTGGCTGGGCAGTCAGGGTGTCGCCTGGCGTTGCGCTGACGGTGAACGCGTCTGCAGCCGGTGCCGGTGCCGCGATGCCGTTGCTGACTGCATCGCCTTTCGGAACGCTTGGCGGGTTGGCGACGAACAGTGTGTCGCCGTTGCGGCTTTCGATCTTGTCGATAATGTACGGGGTGATCTTGTAGCCGCCGTTGGCGAAGGTGCTCCAGCCGGTGGCGATTTCCATGGGCGTCAGGGTGGCGGTGCCCAGGGCCAGGGACAGGTTGCGCGGCAGGTCCTGCTTGTTGAAGCCGAACTTGCTGATGTAGTCGATGGTGCGGTCCACGCCCAGCGCTTGCAGCAGGCGGATCGATACCAGGTTGCGCGACTTGTAGAGCGCCTCTCGCATGCGGATCGGACCGAGGAAGGTGTTGGTGTCGTTCTTCGGGCGCCAGACCTTGTCCAGGTATTCGTCGACAAACACGATCGGGGCGTCGTTCACCAGGCTGGCGGCGGTATAGCCGTTATCCAGCGCGGCACTGTAGACGAACGGCTTGAAGCTCGAACCCGGCTGACGCTTGGCCTGCAGAGCGCGGTTGTAGTTGCTCTGCTCGAACGCAAAGCCGCCGACCAGCGAGCGAATGGCGCCGTTCTGCGGGTCGAGGGACACCAGTGCGCCCTGGGCTTGCGGGATCTGGCTGAACTTCAGGGAGTTGTCGGGTTGGCGCTGGACGCGAACCAGATCACCGACCTGAGCCACATCCGAGGGCTGCTTCGGATTGGGGCCCATGCTGTTGGTGTTCAGGAACGGCCGCGCCCATTTCATGGTGTCCCAGCTGACGTGTTCTTTGCCGGTGCGGGTCAGCACTTGCAGGCCAGTCTTGTCGACGTGAATGACGATGGCCGGCTCAAGGCTGCTGACGGTGCGCTGTTTAGTCAGTTCCGTCGCCCAGGCCTCGCGGGTCTTGCCCGGCAGGCGTGACTCGGGGCCACGATAACCATGCCGCTGATCGTAGGTCATCAAGCCTTCGTGGACCGCGGTGTTGGCCATTTCCTGCAGGTTGCTCGGCACCGTGGTGGTCACGCGAAAGCCTTCGGTGTAGGCATCGCTGCCATAGCGCCCGACCATTTCGGCGCGGGCCATTTCCGCGATGTACGGCGCATTCACCTCCGGAGTCGGTACGTGATAACTGGCGTTGAGCGGTTCGTTGATCGCCGTGGTGTAGTCGGCTTCGGTGATTTTGCCCAGCTTGTACATGCGCCCCAGGATCCAGTCGCGACGCTCTTTGCTGCGGGCGGGGTTGGCCAGTGGGTTGAAGCGCGACGGCGCCTTGGGCAGGCCGGCGATCATCGCCATTTGTGCCAGGCTGACGTCTCGAATCGACTTGCCGTAATAGACTTGCGCCGCGGCCTCGATGCCGTAGGCGCGGTTGCCCAGGTAGATTTTGTTCACGTACAACTCAAGGATTTCGTCCTTGGTCAGTTGCCGTTCGATCTGCAGGGCCAGGAGGATTTCAGTGGTCTTGCGCGAGAAGCTGCGTTCGCTGGTAAGGAAAAAATTCTTCGCAACCTGCATAGTGATGGTGCTGCCGCCGGACTGGATGTGTCCGCTCTTGATCAACTGAGTGGCGGCACGCATCAGGCTGCCGGGATCGACGCCGTAGTGGTTGGCGAAATTGTCGTCTTCGGCGCTGAGCAAGGCATTGATGAAATTGGGCGGGATGTCGGCGAAACGGATCGGCGTGCGGCGCATTTCGCCAAATTCAGCGATCAATTTGTCGTCGCTGCTGTATACCCGCAATGGAATCTGCAACTGAATGCTTCTCAGTGTCTCCACGGATGGCAATCCGGGGCTAAGGTATAAAAACGCGCCGCTCAGACCAAGGAGCAGTCCGCAGAAGACGGCGACGATGGACCACCCGAAAAATTTCAGCAGACGAATCAAGGCTTTTGGATATCCAGGCAAAGAATGAATTAGGCTCAGGGTTCAGGTAAACAGGGAACGACCCGCGCTTGAAGTAAATGTGGAAAAAAACGCTGGGCATTATAAGCATTTTTCCGTCAAGGGCGTCATTTGCGCTGCTGTCAAGACGGGTGGTGTGAACGCAATGCGTATTACGGAGTCCGTAACTCACGGAAAGTCATAGGGAATTGGTAGTGCTAGGACTCTTCAATAAAAAGGCCAATACGCTGCTGGGGATCGACATCAGTTCCACGTCGGTCAAGCTTCTGGAATTGAGCCGCCAGGGTGATCGCTACCGGGTCGAGGCCTATGCGGTCGAACCGCTGCCCCCCAGTGCGGTGGTCGAGAAAAATATCGCCGAGCTCGAAGGCGTGGGTCAGGCCCTCGCACGCGTGCTGCTCAAGGCCAAGACCAGCCTCAGGAACGTCGCCGTGGCCGTGGCCGGTTCGGCAGTGATCACCAAGACCATCGAGATGGATGCCGGTCTTTCCGACGACGAGATGGAAAACCAGCTGAAGATCGAGGCCGATCAATACATCCCTTATCCATTGGACGAAGTCGCGATCGACTTTGAAGTCCAGGGCGTGTCGGCGCGCAGCCCCGAGCGGGTCAATGTGCTGCTGGCGGCTTGTCGCAAGGAGAACGTCGAAGTCCGTGAAGCGGCCTTGGCGCTGGCCGGCCTGACCGCTCGGGTGGTCGACGTCGAGGCCTACGCGCTGGAGCGATCGTACGGCCTGCTGACGCGTCATCTGGCGGCCTCCCAGGCGGGGCTGACGGTGGCGGTGGTCGACATCGGCGCCACCATGACCACGCTGAGCGTGCTGCACAATGGGCGCATCATCTACACCCGCGAGCAATTGTTCGGCGGTCGCCAGCTGACGGAAGAAATCCAGCGACGATATGGCTTGACCCTCGAGCAGGCAGGGCTGGCGAAGAAACAGGGCGGCCTGCCGGACGACTACGTCAGCGAGGTCCTGCAGCCATTTCGCGAGGCGCTGGTGCAGCAGGTGTCCCGCTCGTTACAGTTTTTCTTCGCCTCCGGTCAGTACAACTCGGTCGATCACATTCTGCTGGCCGGCGGTACCGCGTCGGTCTCGGGGCTGGACCGGTTGATCGAGCAGCGACTGGGCACCCCCACGCAAGTGGCCAACCCCTTCTCCGATATGAGCCTGAGCAGCAAGGTCAACGCCGGTGCCCTGGCCAGTGATGCCCCGGCACTGATGATTGCCTGCGGGCTGGCCCTCAGGAGTTTCGACTGATGGCGCGGATCAATCTTTTACCCTGGCGCGAGGAACTGCGTGAAGCGCGTCGCAAGCGCTTTTTGCTGGCGCTGGTCGGGGTGCTGGTGGGTTCGGTGGGGGCGGTGCTGATTGCGGACCAGGTCATCAAAGGCGCCATCGATCGTCAAATCGCCCGTAACGACTACATCGGCAAGCAGATTGCCGTGGTCGATGAGCGGATCAAGCAGATCAGCGACCTCAAGGCCCGTCGCCAGCAGCTGGTCGAGCGCATGCGCATCATCCAGGACCTGCAAGGCAATCGCCCCATCAGCGGGCGCATCTTCGATCAGTTGGCGCGTACCTTGCCGGATGGCGTTTACTTCACCGAAGTGAAAATGGTCGGCAAAACCTTGTCCATTGCAGGCGCGGCAGAATCCAACAACCGCGTATCAGACCTGATGCGCAACCTGGATGCGTCCGACTGGTTCGATGCGCCCAGCCTCACGGAAGTCAAAGCGACCACCGCCGGTCAGCTCGATCAGGCCAATGTTTTCCAATTGACCGTACGTCAGACTCAACCGGCCGTGGAGAGCGCCAAATGAGGCTGTCCGAATGGTTCGAAGGCCTGCGCAAGATCGATATCAACGACCTGGATACCAACAACATGGGTTCCTGGCCGCCGGTGATCAAGGCATCGGCGGGTGCCCTGCTGATGGTCTTGGTGCTGGCGCTGGGGTACAGCTTTTACATCAGCGATCAGGAGGATCACCTCGACCTCAAGCGCGAGGAAGAGTCGACCCTCAAGGAGCAATTCGCCAGCAAAGCCCACATGGCGGCGAATCTGGAGCTGTATACCCAGCAGATGAAGGAAATGGAGAACTCTTTCGGCGTGCTGCTGCGCCAATTGCCCAGTGACACCGAGGTGCCCGGCCTGCTGGAGGACATCACGCGCACGGGCCTGGGCAGCGGTCTGGAATTCGAAGAGATCAAGCTGTTGCCGGAGGCCTCCCGGCAGTTCTACATCGAGCTGCCGATCCAGATCACCGTCACCGGTGCCTACCATGACCTGGCCACCTTCGTCAGTGGCGTAGCGGGACTGCCACGCATCGTCACCCTGCATGACTTCGATATTGCGCCGGCCAACCCCGAGGGCGGGCCGAGGTTGCGCATGAGCATCCTGGCCAAGACTTACCGCTACAACGACAAGGGGCTGCAAAAATGAGCCCGATTCGTTGTGTATCGATGATGGTATTCATCGCCGGCCTGGCCGGTTGTGGCAGCGGCAATGACGTCAGTGACCTCGATGCCTACATGAACGAAGTGCGCCTGCGACCGCCGGGCAAGATTGAACCCACCCCGATATTCCAGTCATACCCGACATTCACCTACAGTGCCGCCAACCTGAGAAGCCCGTTTTCCAGGCAGGCCAGAGTCGATCTGGCGGGTCAGAAACACGGCTCGCGCAACGTCAAGCCCGACCCTGGTCGGGTCAAGCAATACCTCGAAGGTTTCAACATCGAGCAGTTTGAAATGGTCGGCACCCTCTCCAATGCGACGGGTTCCTTTGCGCTGCTGCGCGGAGCGGGCGGTGTGCATCGGCTGAAAGTCGGCGATTACCTGGGACGTAACGATGGAAGGATCGTCGCCATCAGCGGCTCGCAGGTCGATGTGGTCGAAATCGTTCCGGACGGCGAAGGCGCCTGGCTGGAGCGGCCGCGGACCATTCCTTTGAAAGAGCACTCATAGTGGAACTCGAACAATGAACAGGATTTTCTCCACCTTCGGTATTTCGCTATGGATAGCGCTGCTGTCGCCGATGGTATCAGCGGCCAACCTCAAGACGCTGGATGTCGCGGCGTTACCGGGAGACCGCGTCGAGTTGAAGTTGTCCTTCGATGGACCGCCCCCGACGCCCCGTGGCTACACCACGGAATCGCCGGCACGGATTGCGCTGGATCTGCCCGGGGTAGTCAGTCAGCTGAAGAGCAAGAATCGCGAACTGGGGGGCGGCAATGCCCGCAGCGCCACGGTGGTGGAGGCCAAGGACCGCACGCGGCTGATCATCAACCTCACTCAATTGACCCCGTATGACGCGCGGGTCGAAGGCAACACCCTGTTCGTGGTTGTCGGGCAAGGCGCCGCGAAGGCCGCACCCCGGCCCGCCAATACGCCTCGCGCTGCCACTGCAACGCCAGCCCCGGCCAGGACGTATGCGCCGGTGGGCAAGGCCATTCGGGGCGTGGATTTCCAGCGCGGCACCCAGGGTGAAGGCAATGTGGTCATCGATCTGTCGGACCCCACCATCGCCCCGGATATTCAGGAGCGCGACGGCAAGATCATCCTCGGTTTCGCCAGGACACAACTGCCCGAGCCATTGCGGGTGCGCCTGGACGTCAAGGACTTCGCCACGCCGGTGCAGTTCGTCAATGCCAGCGCCACGGGCGATCGGGCCACCATCAGCATCGAGCCCAGCGGCGCGTTTGACTATTCGACCTATCAAACCGACAACAAGCTGACGGTCAGCATCCGGCCGATGACCGTCGACGACCTGCAAAAACGCAACGCCGAGCGTTTCGCCTACACCGGTGAAAAGCTCTCGCTGAATTTCCAGGACATCGATGTGCGCTCGGTGCTGCAACTGATCGCTGATTTCACCAACCTCAACCTGGTGGCCAGCGACACGGTGCAGGGCGGGATCACCCTGCGTTTGCAGAACGTGCCGTGGGACCAGGCGCTGGACCTGGTGCTGAAAACCAAAGGCCTGGATAAACGCATGATCGGCAACGTGCTGCTGGTGGCGCCCGCCGATGAGATTGCCGCGCGCGAACGCCAGGAGCTCGAGTCGCAAAAGCAGATTGCCGAACTGGCGCCTTTGCGTCGCGAGCTGCTGCAGGTCAACTACGCCAAGGCCGCGGATATCGCCAAGCTGTTTCAGTCGGTGACCAGTGCCGAGGCAAAAATCGACGAACGGGGCTCGATCACCGTCGATGAGCGCACCAACAACATCATTGCCTACCAGACCCAGGACCGCCTTGATGAACTTCGTCGTATCGTTGCGCAGCTGGATATTCCGGTGCGGCAGGTGATGATCGAGGCGCGCATCGTCGAAGCCAATGTCGATTACGACAAAAGCCTCGGCGTGCGCTGGGGCGGTTCGGTGCAGAACAAAGGCAACTGGAACACGTCCGGGGTCAGCAACGGCTCGTCGACCACCATTGGTACGCCGGGCAGTACCAGCACCAACTCGCCGTTCGTCGACATGGGCGCCGCCGGCAACACCTCGGGACTGGGCATCGCGTTCATCACCGACAATGTGTTGCTGGACCTGGAGCTGACCGCGATGGAGAAGACCGGCAACGGTGAAATCGTTTCGCAGCCCAAGGTGGTCACGTCCGACAAGGAAACCGCGAAAATCCTCAAAGGCACTGAAATTCCCTATCAGGAAGCCAGCTCCAGCGGCGCCACGTCGGTGTCGTTCAAGGAGGCCTCGCTGTCGCTGGAAGTGACGCCGCAGATCACCCCGGACAACCGGATCATCATGGAGGTCAAGGTCACCAAGGACGAGCCGGACTACTTGAACAAGGTGCAGGATGTGCCGCCGATCAAGAAAAACGAGGTCAATGCCAAGGTGCTGGTCAATGACGGCGAGACCATCGTCATTGGTGGCGTTTTTTCAAATACTCAGAGCAAGGTTGTAGATAAGGTGCCATTTCTTGGCGATGTGCCGTATCTTGGCCGCCTTTTCCGGCGTGACGTGGTTTCGGAGAAAAAATCCGAGCTGTTGGTGTTTCTCACTCCGCGTATCATGAATAACCAGGCGATTGCTGTGAGTCGTTGATTCTGTGCGAAATTTGATTCTTGTAGGACCGATGGGGGCTGGAAAAAGCACCATCGGCCGTTTGCTGGCCAAAGAGCTGCGCCTGCCGTTCAGAGATTCCGATAAGGAAATTGAATTGCGCACCGGCGCCAATATCCCGTGGATTTTCGATAAGGAAGGCGAACCGGGCTTTCGTGACCGCGAGCAGGCGATGATTGCCGAGCTGTGCGGCTGCGATGGCGTGGTGCTGGCGACCGGTGGCGGCGCGGTCATGCGCGAAGCCAATCGTCGGGCGCTGCGTGCCGGTGGTCGGGTGGTATACCTGCATGCCTCCGTCGAGCAGCAGGTCGGTCGCACCTCGCGTGACCGCAATCGACCCCTGCTGCGCACTGCCGATCCGGCCAAGACCCTTCGGGACCTGTTGGCGATTCGCGATCCGCTTTATCGGGAAATCGCCGATCTGGTGGTGGAAACCGATGAGCGACCGCCGCGAATGGTGGTGCTTGATATTCTCGAGCGCTTGCAACAGCTGCCTCCCCGTTAAAGCGCGGCGCGAAATGCGTTATCCTCGGGCGCTGTCATGGCCGCTCAAGGTTGTGGCGCATGGCTGCCGAACGGCGTCACACCAGCAGACGCCGTAGACATCGGTTAACTCAAGGCAGGACGCCTGATTCCATCTTTACTGTGGGGACACATGCAGACACTCAAGGTCGATCTAGGCGAGCGCAGCTACCCGATTCATATTGGCGAAGGTTTGTTGGATCAGCCTGAGCTGCTGGCCCCGCATATCCGCGGACGGCAAGTGGCGATTATCTCCAACGAGACCGTTGCGCCGCTCTATCTCGAGCGTCTGACCCGCAGCCTCGCACCGTTCTCGGTTATCTCCGTGATCCTGCCCGACGGCGAGGCCTTCAAGACCTGGGAAACCCTGCAGCTTATCTTCGACGGCCTGCTGACCGCGCGCCACGACCGGCGCACCACGGTTATTGCCCTGGGTGGCGGCGTCATCGGTGACATGGCCGGTTTTGCTGCCGCCTGCTACCAGCGCGGCGTCGATTTCATCCAGGTCCCGACCACGTTGCTGTCGCAAGTCGACTCGTCGGTGGGCGGCAAGACCGGGATCAATCATCCGCTGGGCAAGAACATGGTCGGCGCCTTCTATCAGCCGAACGTGGTGCTGATCGATACCGCCACCCTCAACACCCTGCCGGCCCGCGAGCTGTCCGCCGGGCTGGCGGAAGTCATCAAATACGGGCTGATCTGCGACGAGCCGTTCCTGACCTGGCTTGAAGAAAACGTCGATCGCCTGCGCGCCCTGGATCAGGTCGCCCTGACCTACGCCATCGAGCGTTCCTGCGCGGCCAAGGCTGCGGTCGTCGGTGCCGACGAGAAGGAAACCGGCGTTCGTGCCACGTTGAACCTGGGTCACACCTTCGGTCACGCCATCGAAACCCATATGGGCTATGGTGTCTGGCTGCATGGCGAAGCGGTTGCTGCTGGCACCGTAATGGCGTTGCACATGTCCGCACTGCTGGGCTGGATCAGCGAGCAGGAGCGCGATCGCGGCATCCGCCTGTTCCAGCGCGCCGGCCTGCCGGTCATCCCGCCGGAAGAGATGACCGAAGCCGATTTCCTCGAGCACATGGCAATTGACAAGAAAGTGATCGACGGTCGTTTACGCCTGGTGCTGCTGCGCCACATGGGCGAAGCGGTGGTGACCGACGATTATCCGAAAGAGGTTCTACAGGCCACGCTGGGAGCGGATTACCGCGCCCTGGCTCAGCTTAAAGGTTAATAAGATCCCGATGACTAGTTTGCATGCCGACGAGGCGTTCCTCGGCCATTACCAGTTGAGCCATGACCCTTTCGCTCCACGGGTGCCAGGTTTCAAATTTTTCCCTGCCCAGCGCAAGCCGGTGCTGGGCCAGCTGCATCACCTTGCACGCTATAGCCAGATGCTGCTGGTGGTCACCGGCCCGCAAGGCAGTGGCAAGACCCTGTTGCGTCAGGCCCTGGTGGCCAGTACCAACAAGCAGTCGGTGCAGAGTGTCGTGGTTTCTGCCCGGGGTGCCGGTGATGCAACCGGCGTGCTGCAGCAGGTGGCTCAGGCGCTGAACGTTGCGCAGCCGCAGGTCGGTGCGATTCTGGCTCAAGTGGTGCAATTGGCGCTCACAGGGCAGGAAGTCTACCTGCTGGTGGATGATGCCGAGCACGTCGACGAGTCCGCGCTGGAGGCCTTGATGGCTCTGGCCGCCGGTGCGCCGGAAGGTCGTCCGCATGTGTTCCTGTTCGGCGAGTCCTCGCTGATCGCGCAGCTTGATGCGTTGAGCCTTGAGGAAGAGCGTTTCCACGTCATCGAGTTGCAGCCGTACACTGAAGAAGAAACCCGGGAATATCTGGACCAGCGGCTCGAGGGCGCGGGGCGGGGAATCGAACTTTTCACCGCGAATCAGATCTCTGATATTCACGAAAGCTCCGACGGTTGGCCTGGCAACATCAACCAGGTTGCCCGCGATGCAATGATCGAAGCCATGATTGCCAGCCGCTCAGCGGTCAAGCGTCCAAGTATGGGGTTCAATATGCCGAAGAAACACGTATTGGCGATTTCCGCCGTCGTCGTGGTCGCGGTAGCCGCCGCCTGGTTGATGCCGGGTCGCAGCAAAGCACCGACCACAGGCGCACCTGCCAACGAGCAGGCGCAACTGCCGCCAGGCCAGGGCACACCGCAACCAGACGGTAGCGGTGCTCCGGCGATGGAGTTCAACGGTAATTCGCAACCGATGCCGTTGCCGCTGGTCGGCAACTCGCAGCCGGTCATGCGCGGTCCCCTGGCCGAAGCGGCCGGCGGTATCACCGAAGGCGACGACGGCGTGCCGTTAGAAGGCTCCAGCGCCACGCCGCCGACCGTGACCACGACTGCTCCGCCTGCGGGTTTGCAGCCAGGTCCGGCGCCGACATCGGCGGCCAAGCCAGCACCTGCTCCGACTCAAGTCGCGACGGCCAAGCCTGCTCCGGCGCCTGCTGCGAAACCGGCCCCAGTGCCAGCCAAACCCGCCGCGGCAGCCGCCAAGCCTGCCGAAAAGCCAGTCACCGTGGCCAAAGCCGCGGGTGGCACCTGGTACGCAGGACAAGCGCCGGGCAACTACGTGGTGCAGATCCTCGGCACCAGCTCCGAAGCATCCGCGCAAAACTTCGTGAAAGAGCAGGGCGGCGAGTACCGTTATTTCAAGAAAGTGCTTAACGGCAAACCGCTTTACGTCATCACTTACGGCAGTTTCGCCAACCGCGATGCAGCCCTCAGCGCCATCAAGGCCTTGCCAGCGAAGGTTCAGGCTGGTAAACCTTGGCCTCGCACTGTCGCCAGCGTCCAACAGGAACTGGCAGCAACTCGCTGAAGATTCGGCGGCCTTACCCAGGCCGCCACTCCAGGCACCTCAAAATTTCCGCAAGTGCGCGCTGCCCGCAAGGCCGCGTGCCTTGTGGTGTCTGCGTCACAGTAGTCTTTGAGTCGTAGCGGTCAAAATTAAAAAAGTTTTGACTAGCACAGTAGATAGCTTTAAACCTTTCACAAATGCGACATAGATTTGCGACATTTCGTCGTCAAATTTGTGAGCCTCTGTGTCGGTGTGTACAATGACCTCCCTTTTGCCCCCGCAAAGCTGGCGTACGTTCGGCGCGGATGGCAAGTGGTTGAATTGAAAAGAAATTTGCCCTAATAAGGGGCAGCCTGGTGAGAAAGTGTCTATGAAAGCAGGTCTGTACCAACCAGATGAATTCAAGGATAACTGCGGTTTCGGCCTGATAGCCCATATGCAGGGCGAGCCCAGTCATACCCTTTTGCAAACGGCCGTCGAGGCCCTGACCTGCATGACCCACCGCGGTGGGATCAACGCCGACGGCAAGACCGGTGACGGTTGCGGTCTGCTGATTCAAAAGCCGGACGCGTTCCTGCGAGCCATCGCCCAGGAAACCTTCGGCGTCGAACTGCCCAAGCAATATGCGGTGGGCATGGTCTTCTTCAACCAGGATCCGGTCAAAGCCGAAGCCGCTCGCGAGAACATGAACCGCGAGCTCCTGGCGGAAGGCCTGCAGCTGGTCGGCTGGCGCAAAGTGCCGATCGACACCAGCGTCCTCGGCCGCCTGGCCCTCGAGCGCCTGCCGCAGATCGAGCAGGTGTACATCGGCGGTGAAGGCCTGAGCGACCAGGACATGGCGATCAAGCTGTTCAGCGCCCGTCGTCGCTCGTCCGTGGCCAACGCCGCCGACGTCGATCACTACATCTGCAGCTTTTCCCACAAGACCATCATTTATAAAGGCCTGATGATGCCGGCGGATTTGACCGCCTTCTATCCAGACCTCAGCGACCAGCGCCTGCAAACCTCGATCTGCGTGTTCCACCAGCGCTTTTCGACCAACACCTTGCCAAAATGGCCGCTGGCGCAGCCGTTCCGCTTCCTCGCCCACAACGGCGAGATCAACACCATCACCGGCAACCGCAACTGGGCCCAGGCCCGGCGCACCAAGTTCACCAACGATCTGATGGATCTGGAAGAACTCGGCCCGCTGGTCAACCGTGTAGGTTCCGACTCCTCCAGCATGGACAACATGCTCGAGCTGATGGTCACAGGTGGCATCGACCTGTTCCGCGGCGTGCGGATGATCATTCCGCCTGCGTGGCAGAACGTCGAAACCATGGACCCGGACCTGCGGGCGTTCTACGAATACAACTCGATGCACATGGAACCGTGGGACGGCCCGGCCGGTGTGGTAATGACCGACGGTCGCTATGCGGTGTGCCTGCTCGACCGTAACGGTCTGCGCCCGGCGCGTTGGGTCACCACCAAGAACGGCTTCATCACCCTGGCGTCGGAAATCGGTGTCTGGAACTACCAGCCTGAAGACGTGATCGCCAAGGGCCGCGTCGGCCCGGGCCAGATCTTTGCCGTGGACACCGAAACCGGTCAGATCCTCGACACCGATGCCATCGACAACCGCTTGAAGTCGCGTCATCCGTACAAGCAATGGCTGCGCAAGAATGCCCTGCGCATCCAGGCGACCATGGAAGACAACGACCACGGATCGGCGTTCTACGACGTCGATCAGCTCAAGCAGTACATGAAGATGTACCAGGTCACGTTCGAAGAACGTGATCAGGTGCTGCGTCCGCTCGGCGAGCAAGGCTACGAGGCCGTTGGCTCGATGGGCGACGATACGCCGATGGCCGTGCTGTCCCAGCGCGTGCGCACGCCGTACGACTATTTCCGCCAGCAGTTCGCGCAGGTGACCAACCCGCCGATCGACCCGCTGCGTGAAGCCATCGTCATGTCGCTGGAGATCTGCCTCGGTGCCGAGCGCAACATCTTCCAGGAGTCGCCGGAACACGCTTCGCGCGTGATCCTCAGCTCGCCGGTCATTTCCCCGGCCAAGTGGCGCTCGCTGATGAACCTCGATCGTCCGGGCTTCGAGCGCGCGATCATCGACCTCAACTATGACGAGAGCGTCGGCCTCGAAGCCGCGGTGCGCAACGTCGCCGATCAGGCTGAAGAAGCGGTTCGCGCCGGTCGCACCCAGATCGTGTTGAGCGACCGTCACATCGCCCCGGGCAAGTTGCCGATCCACGCATCCCTGGCCACCGGCGCGGTGCACCACCGCCTGACCGAAAAAGGCCTGCGTTGCGACTCCAACATCCTGGTGGAAACCGCGACCGCTCGCGATCCGCATCACTTCGCGGTGTTGATCGGTTTCGGCGCCTCGGCGGTCTATCCGTTCCTGGCCTACGAAGTGCTGGGCGACCTGATCCGTACCGGTGAAGTGCTGGGCGACCTCTATGAGGTGTTCAAGAACTACCGCAAAGGCATCACCAAAGGCCTGCTGAAGATCCTGTCGAAGATGGGCATTTCCACCATCGCTTCCTACCGCGGAGCACAATTGTTCGAAGCGATCGGCCTGTCCGAGGAAGTCTGCGACCTGAGCTTCCGTGGTGTGCCAAGCCGCATCAAGGGCGCGCGTTTCGTCGACATCGAAGCCGAGCAGAAAGCCCTGGCCGCCGAAGCCTGGAGCCCGCGCAAACCGATCCAGCAGGGCGGATTGCTGAAGTTCGTCCACGGTGGCGAATACCACGCCTACAACCCGGACGTGGTCAACACCCTGCAAGCCGCTGTGCAGCAGGGCGACTACGGCAAGTTCAAGGAATACACGGCGCTGGTGGATAA
Organism: Pseudomonas sp. VI4.1; assembly: GCF_002029345.1. Classification (NCBI taxonomy): domain Bacteria; kingdom Pseudomonadati; phylum Pseudomonadota; class Gammaproteobacteria; order Pseudomonadales; family Pseudomonadaceae; genus Pseudomonas; species Pseudomonas sp. VI4.1. Next base: position 114,445 of record NZ_MULM01000173.1, on the reverse strand, counting down.
CCGCCCGGTGTCGATGATCCGCGACCTGTTCAAGGTCAAGACCCTCGATACGCCGTTGGACATCAGCGAGATCGAACCGCTGGAATCGGTGCTCAAGCGCTTCGACTCCGCGGGTATCTCGTTGGGCGCGCTGTCGCCGGAAGCCCACGAAGCCCTGGCCGAAGCCATGAACCGCCTCGGTGCGCGTTCCAACTCCGGCGAAGGCGGCGAAGACCCGGCGCGCTACGGCACCATCAAGAGCTCGAAAATCAAGCAAGTCGCGACCGGCCGTTTCGGGGTGACCCCGGAATACCTGGTCAACGCCGAAGTGCTGCAGATCAAGGTTGCCCAGGGCGCCAAGCCCGGCGAAGGCGGTCAGCTGCCGGGCGGCAAGGTCAACGGCCTGATCGCCAAGCTGCGTTACGCAGTGCCGGGCGTGACCCTGATTTCGCCACCGCCGCACCACGACATCTACTCGATCGAAGACTTGTCGCAGCTGATTTTCGACCTGAAACAAGTCAACCCGAAGGCCCTGGTCTCGGTGAAGCTGGTAGCAGAAGCGGGCGTCGGCACCATCGCCGCCGGTGTGGCCAAGGCCTACGCGGACTTGATCACCATCTCCGGCTACGACGGCGGCACCGGCGCATCGCCGCTGACCTCGATCAAATACGCCGGCGCACCGTGGGAGCTCGGCCTGGCCGAAACCCACCAGACCCTGCGCGGCAACGACCTGCGCGGCAAAGTCCGGGTGCAGACCGACGGCGGCCTGAAAACCGGCCTCGACGTGATCAAGGCGGCGATCCTCGGCGCTGAAAGCTTCGGCTTCGGCACCGCGCCAATGATCGCGCTGGGTTGCAAATACCTGCGTATCTGCCACCTGAACAACTGCGCCACCGGCGTCGCGACCCAGAACGAGAAGCTGCGCAAGGATCACTACATCGGTACCGTCGACATGGTGGTGAATTTCTTCACCTACGTCGCCGAAGAAACCCGTGAGTGGCTGGCCAAGCTGGGCGTGCGCTCCCTCGAAGAGCTGATCGGTCGTACCGATCTGCTGGACATCCTCGAAGGCCAGACCGCCAAGCAGAACCACCTGGACCTGACTCCGTTGCTCGGCAGCGATCACATCCCGGCAGACAAACCTCAGTTCTGCCAGGTCGAGCGCAACCCGCCGTTCGACAAAGGCCTGCTGGCCGAGAAAATGGTCGACCTGGCCACCTCGGCCATCAACGACATGAGCGGCGCCAATTTCGCCCTGGATATCTGCAACTGCGACCGTTCTATCGGTGCGCGGATCTCCGGTGAAATCGCACGCAAGTATGGCAATCAGGGCATGGCCAGCGCACCGATCACCTTCCGCTTCAACGGGACGGCCGGTCAGAGCTTCGGTGTGTGGAACGCCGGCGGCTTGAACATGTACCTGGAAGGCGATGCCAACGACTATGTCGGCAAAGGCATGACCGGCGGCAAACTGGTCATCGTTCCGCCGAAGGGTAGCGTGTACAAGACTCAGGACAGTGCCATCATCGGCAACACCTGCCTGTACGGCGCCACCGGTGGCAAACTGTTCGCCGCCGGGACTGCGGGCGAGCGCTTCGCGGTGCGCAACTCCGGTGCTCACACCGTGGTTGAAGGCACTGGCGATCACTGCTGCGAATACATGACCGGTGGTTTCGTCTGCGTCCTGGGCAAGACCGGTTACAACTTCGGCTCAGGCATGACCGGCGGTTTCGCCTACGTACTCGACCAGGACAACTCGTTCGTTGACCGGGTCAACCACGAACTGGTGGAAATCCAGCGGATCAGCGGTGAGGCGATGGAAGCCTATCGCAGCCACTTGCAACGCGTGCTGAACGAATACGTCGAGGAAACCGACAGCGAGTGGGGTCGTAACCTCGCTGAAAACCTCGATGACTATCTGCGTCGTTTCTGGCTGGTCAAGCCCAAGGCTGCCAACCTGAAATCGTTGCTTTCCAGCACCCGTGCCAACCCGCAGTGATATGCGCCTGAAGAGTTTGATGAGGTTTTAACAATGGCTGAACGTCTGAATAACGACTTCCAGTTCATCGATGTCGGGCGCAAGGATCCGAAGAAGAAACTGTTGCGTCAACGCAAGAAAGAGTTCGTGGAAATCTACGAACCCTTCAAACCCCAGCATTCGGCCGATCAGGCCCACCGCTGCCTGGGTTGCGGTAACCCGTATTGCGAATGGAAGTGCCCGGTGCACAACTTCATTCCGAACTGGCTGAAACTGGTGGCCGAGGGCAACATCCTCCAGGCCGCCGAGCTGTCGCACCAGACCAACACCCTGCCGGAAGTCTGCGGCCGGGTGTGCCCGCAGGATCGTCTGTGCGAGGGTGCCTGCACCCTCAACGACGGTTTTGGCGCGGTGACCATCGGTTCGGTCGAGAAGTACATCACCGACACCGCGTTTGCCATGGGCTGGCGCCCGGACATGTCCAAGGTCATACCGACCGGCAAGCGTGTTGCCGTGATCGGCGCAGGCCCGGCAGGGTTGGGCTGTGCCGACGTGCTGGTCCGCGGCGGCGTGACCCCGGTGGTGTTCGACAAGAACCCGGAAATCGGTGGTCTGCTGACCTTCGGCATCCCTGAGTTCAAGCTGGAAAAGACCGTGCTGAGCAATCGCCGCGAAGTCTTCACCGGCATGGGCATCGAGTTCCGCCTGAACACCGAAGTGGGCAAGGACGTGACCGTCGAGCAGCTGCTCGAAGAATACGATGCCGTGTTCATGGGCATGGGCACCTACACCTACATGAAGGGCGGCTTTGCCGGCGAGGACCTGCCGGGCGTGCATGACGCGTTGGACTTCCTGATCGCCAACGTCAATCGCAACCTGGGCTTTGAAAAGTCGCCGGAAGATTTCGTCGACATGAAGGGCAAGAAGGTCGTGGTGCTGGGTGGCGGCGACACGGCGATGGACTGCAACCGGACCTCGATTCGCCAGGGCGCCAAGTCGGTGACCTGTGCCTATCGTCGCGACGAAGCGAACATGCCGGGCTCGCGCAAAGAGGTGAAGAACGCCAAGGAAGAAGGGGTGAAATTCCTCTACAACCGCCAGCCAATCGCGATCGTCGGTGAAGACCGCGTCGAAGGCGTGAAGGTGGTCGAGACCCGTCTCGGCGAACCGGACGCCCGCGGGCGTCGCAGCCCCGAGCCGATCCCGGGCTCCGAAGAGATCATCCCGGCGGACGCCGTGGTCATCGCATTCGGTTTCCGTCCAAGCCCGGCGTCGTGGTTCGAACAGCACAGCATCCAAACCGACAGCCAGGGCCGCGTCGTGGCTCCGGAGCAAGGTCAGTACAAGCACCAGACCAGCAACCCGAAAATCTTCGCCGGTGGCGACATGGTTCGTGGTTCTGACCTGGTGGTAACGGCGATCTTCGAAGGCCGCAATGCCGCCGAAGGGATCCTGGATTACCTGGGCGTCTGATCACTTCCTGAGATTGGAATACGATCAAAATGTGGGAGCGGGCTTGCTCGCGAAGTCGGAGTGTCAGTCAGCATTGATGTTGCCTGATACACCGCTTTCGCGAGCAAGTCGAATCGTCGCACCGCCGCTCCCACAGTTGTTTCTCGGTGTTGCGAAAATCGTGATCCACCGCGACAAATTGACCCGATAGACAAAAGGCTGACCTGCAACCGTGCCTTTTGCGTCGCGCTCTGAGAAAATGCCCGCACTTTTTTTCCGGATGCCGACATGACTGCCCTGAAGAACGACCGTTTCCTTCGCGCCCTGCTCAAGCAACCTGTAGACGTCACCCCTGTGTGGATGATGCGTCAGGCCGGCCGCTACCTGCCTGAATACCGCGCCAGCCGTGCCAAGGCCGGCGACTTCATGAGCCTGTGCATGAATCCGGAGTTCGCCTGCGAAGTCACGATGCAACCGCTCGACCGCTATCCGCAACTGGACGCGGCGATCCTGTTCTCCGACATTCTCACCATCCCGGACGCCATGGGCCAGGGCCTGTACTTCGAAACCGGTGAAGGTCCACGCTTCAAGAAAGTCGTCAGCACCCTGGCGGACATCGAAGCCCTGCCGATCCCGGATCCGCACAAAGACCTCGGCTACGTCATGGACGCGGTCAGCACCATTCGCCGTGAGCTGAACGGCCGCGTGCCACTGATCGGCTTTGCCGGCAGCCCATGGACCCTGGCCACCTACATGGTCGAAGGCGGCTCGTCGAAAGACTATCGCAAGACCAAAACCATGCTCTACGACAACCCGCAAGCCTTGCACCTGTTGCTGGACAAGCTCGCGCAGACGGTCACCAGCTACCTCAACGGCCAGATCATGGCTGGCGCGCAAGCGGTGCAGATCTTCGACAGCTGGGGTGGCAGCCTCTCGGCGGCGGCGTACCAGGAATTCTCCCTGGCTTACATGCGCAAGATCGTCAGCGGCCTGATTCGCGAACACGAAGGCCGAAAAGTGCCGGTGATCCTGTTCACCAAGGGTGGGGGGCTGTGGCTGGAAAGTATCGCCGAAGCTGGCGCGGATGCATTGGGCCTGGACTGGACCTGCGACATCGGCAGCGCCCGTTCTCGCGTTGGCGACAAAGTCGCGCTGCAAGGCAACATGGACCCGACCGTGCTCTATGCCAAGCCAGAAGCCATTCGCACCGAAGTCGGCCGCATCCTCGCCAGCTACGGCAAGGGCAGTGGCCACGTGTTCAACCTCGGCCATGGCATCACCCCGGAAGTCGATCCGGAACACGCCGGTGCGTTCTTGCGCGCGGTGCATGAGTTGTCGGCGCAATATCACGAGTGATCGTGACGCAATAGAAAACGCCCGGCTTATGCCGGGCGTTTTTGTTTGGCGATATCGGGCCGCACTCGGTCAATGTAGGAGCGAGCTTGCTCGCGAAGAGGCCGGCACATTCAACAAAGATGTTGGCTGGCAGACCGCTTTCGCCGGCAAGCCGGTCTCGCTCCCACAGGGTTCCGCGTCAGGCTTTTACGCCGGTCAGCGGCGGCAACTTCGCCAGTTTCAACGCCACCAACAGCGCAATGACCAGCAATCCGCCAATGAACAGGCCAATCCCGTTCCACCCGCCCAAATGCCAGAACACCCCACCCGCCGTGCCGGCAATGCTCGACCCGGCGTAATAGCTGAACAGGTACAGCGACGACGCCTGCCCCTTGGCCTTGAGCGCGCGGCGGCCGATCCAGCTGCTGGCCACCGAATGGGCGCCGAAGAAGCCGAAGGTAAAAATCAGCATGCCGACGATCACCAGCGGCAATGACGTGAACAGGGTCAGGGCCAGGCCGGCGATCATCAGCACGATGGTGGCCCAGAGCATTTTGCGCCGGCCGAGTTTGTCGGCCAGGGCGCCGACTTTCGCCGAGCTGTAAATGCCCGACAGGTACACCACCGAGAGCAGCCCGACAAAGGCCTGATCCAGGTGATACGGCTCGGCCAGCAAGCGATAGCCGATATAGTTGAACAGGGTGACGAACGCGCCCATCAGCACAAAGGCTTCGAGGAACAACAGCGGCAGGCCGGCATCGCGAAAGTGCATGGTGAAGCCGTCGAGCAGGCTGCGCGGGTGCAATGAGCGAGGGCGGAAGTTGCGCGACTCGGGGAGAATTTTCCAGAACACCGCCGCCGCGATCAGCGCGAGGCCGCCGATCACCAGCATCGCCGCGTGCCAGCTGATGAAGTCGATCAACACCCCGGTAATCAAGCGTCCGCTCATCCCGCCGATCGCGTTGCCGGCGATGTACAGGCCCATGGCCAGGCCGATGTGCTGCGGGTGGATCTCTTCACTCAGGTAAGTCATGGCCACCGCGGCCAGACCGCTCAATGACAGCCCGATCAACGCGCGCATGAGCAACACGCCGTGCCAGCTCGGCATCATGGAGCTGGCGATGGTGCACAGCGCCGCCGCGAACAACGCCGCCACCATGACCGGTTTACGCCCTATGCGGTCGGAGAGGGGGCCCGTTATCAACAAGCCAATGGCGAGCATGCCAGTGGCCACCGACAGAATCAGGCTGCTCTGGGCCGCGTTGATGGCGTACTCGTGGGACAGCAGCGGCATCATCGGTTGCACGCAATAAAGCAGGGCGAAGGTCGCGAAGCCGCCAGAGAACAGTGCCAGCACCGTGCGCATGAACAGCGGCGTGCCTTTTTCGATGTAAATGTCCTGCACCTGCGCGACGACATCGTCCTGCACGGCGGGCGGAATTTCATGGGCGAGTGGAGCGACAGCAGTTTTCACTTCAGACCTCGGAGAGCGCAGCCGGTCAGGCACTGGAAAAAGCATATAGCTGCCTAATGATTCAATCCAATATATTGTTCGACCTGTTTGAGAGGTTTTGCGACCTAATGAGGTTTTCATGGAATTACGTCACCTGCGCTACTTCATCGCCGTTGCCGAAGAACTGCATTTCGGCCGCGCCGCCCAGGTGCTGGGTATTTCCCAACCACCGCTAAGCCAGCAAATCCAGGCGCTGGAGGAGGAAGTGGGGGCGCGGCTGTTCGAACGGACCAATCGTCGGGTCGAGCTGAGTGAGGCCGGTCGATTGTTTCTGGAAGAGGCGCGGCTGGTGTTGGCTCAGGTGGATAAAGCGGCGGATGTTGCACGGCGGGCGCAGCTGGGTGAGTTGGGTGAGTTGAAGATTGGCTTTACCTCGTCTGCGCCCTTCAACTCGACCATCCCTCAGGCCATCTTTTCGTTTCGCCAACGGTTTCCGGCAGTGCACTTGAATCTGCGGGAAATGAGCAGCACCCAGGTGGCCGTCGCCCTGGTGGACGGATCGATCGAAGTTGGCATCATGCGGCCGCTGAGTCTGCCAGACTCACTGAGCATGGTGGAGCTGATGCGCGAGCCACTGGTGGCGGTCCTCAGCTCCAAGCATCCATTGGTGGCCGATAGCGAAGAGGGATTATTCCTCTCGGCCCTGGCCCTTGAACCCTTCGTATTCTTCCCGCGCAGCTACGGCAGCGGCCTGTACGCACAATTGCTCAGCCTGGCCCGGGATGCCGGCTTCAACCCGCACTTCGCGCAAGAGGCGGGCGAGGCGATGACGATTATCGGTCTGGTCGCGGCGGGATTGGGGGTATCGGTACTGCCGGCGTCTTATCAGCAGATGCGCATTGATGGCGTAGTGTATCGGCCGCTGCTGGATCCAGCGGCGGTGTCGGCGGTGTGGCTGGCCCAGCGCAAGGATCAGAAGTCGCCGATGGCCAAGGCGTTTGTAGAATTGCTGACGCGCAAGGTGGAGCCGCTCAAACCGTGACGGCTTCGTCCGAACGCGGCCCGCGTCAATCGCGGCCAAGCCCACCCCACAGGGTTCAGCAATGTGAATACGATTTTCGCCACACTGCCAAACCCTGTGGGAGCGGGCTTGCCCGCGAAGGCGCCCGCAAGAACACTAAAAATGGCAGTTGTCTATGACGATGAAGTATTCACCCTATCGGAAGATATACCGCTTGCTGTAGGACGTTTCCGAAGTAATTTGGAGAGGCTACAGCGCCTTGCGGTGTTGCCTACCACTAATCCAGAATCCGCCGGCTTGTGCACCTTGGGGGCCGCCGGTAACTTGATTCGTGTCACTGATTCCCAGTGATCGGGTTTAGTAGCCCGGTTTTCCTTCCCAAACGAATGCACAAGCGTCGTTCAGTCAGGCATACGCCTGCACTTGATGGTAGCTGTGCCCATGGCGCCCTTGGGTGCGCCGGATTTGGGTCGGTGTCCGGTCTACTAACTTGCGCACAGCTGCCACCCTTCCGTTTAGTAGCGAAACAAGTTGCGGCACTACTAACAGGATTACCTTCCCAATGATAAAGCCAACTCCGAACCCGCCGGATACCGAGCCAGTCTCTCTTTCGGGATCAACCGATTCCGAGACACGCACGCCGAGCAAAATCTTCCTCATCGCCCCCGGCATCGACAATCAAACCCTGCTGGGATACGCCTGTGAAACACTTCAAGAGGAGACACTCCAAGTAACGCATTCGACTTAGTGCTTTGCCCGATTCCTGCGCAGAATCAATTTCTTTTGACGGGTGCCATGGATGCCACTTTTATATCAACCCAAGGAAGGCAGCGTGCTGATCTGTGACTTCAGGGGCTATGAAGTCCCTGAAATGGTCAAGATCAGGCCTGTTGTCGTTATAAGAAAACACAGATCCAATAGCTTACTGGTAACCGTTGTGCCGCTGAGTACCACCGCCCCGGATCATATGCTTGAGCACCATCTGGAACTTCATAGTCATCTACAAGGCGCCAGTCCGGTCTGTTGGGCAAAATGCGACATGATTGCGACCGTGAGCCTTTCCCGACTCGACCGGATCAAACGCCGAGATCACCAGGGAAAGCGTGTTTACGTCATTTCACAACTTGATACAGATGAGTTTTACGCAATCAAAGTCGCGGTGCGTAAGGCGCTGGGTCTGTAATGGGGCCGATTGCAACACAGACAGGCGAGTTGCCACCTGTTGTCCATCACGCCATTCCGGGCAATACTATCCATGTTCCCGAAAGGGGCTTGTGAGACTCTGAGGATCCTGGGTAACCAGCCATCGCAGAGCCAGGCAGGTCAAGGGCGATGACAAGCCGACCTGTTTGTGAAGGGGCGCCGAAAGGCGCCCTTTGTCGTTCTGGTGGTACTGAAAACGTTGAACCACCTGGCTACACCCACCGCCGAAAAATCAGCGAGGTATTCACCCCGCCAAACGCAAAATTATTATTCATAACATACTGATTGCTCATCTGCCGAAACTCGCCGCGCAGATAATCGAGCTTGCCGCACTTCGGGTCGACCTCGTCGAGGTTGAAGGTGTGCACGTACAGGTCGCGGTTCATCATTTCGATGCTGAACCAGGACTCCAGCGCACCGCAGGCGCCCAGGGTGTGGCCGAGGAAGCTTTTTTGCGAGCTGATTGGCATGTGTTCGCCGAACAGGCTGTTGGTCGCCAGTGTTTCAGCGATGTCGCCCTGTTCGGTTGCCGTGCCATGACCATTCACGTAGCCGATGTCCGAAGGCTGTAGCCCGGCGTCTTCCAGGGCCAGTTCCATGGCCCGGCGCATGGTGGACTGCTCTGGGCGGGTGGCGTGCTGGCCGTCGGCATTGCTGCCGAAGCCGACGAGTTCGGCATGGATATGCGCGCCGCGGGCCAGGGCGTGTTCCAGTTCCTCGAGGACCAGCATGCCAGCGCCTTCGCCGATCACCAGGCCATCGCGCCCGGTGTCATAGGGGCGAGGGCTGGTTTGCGGGGCATCGTTTTTCAGGCTGGTGGCGTAGAGCGCATCGAACACCATGGCTTCGGTGGGGCACAGCTCTTCGGCGCCGCCGGCGAGCATCAGCGGCAGGCGCCCGAATTTGACCGACTCGTACGCATAGCCGATGCCCTGGCTGCCGCTGGTGCAGGCGCTGGAGGTCGGAATCAGGCGCCCGGTCAGGCCGAAGAAGATGCTGATGTTCGCCGCGGTGGTGTGCGGCATCATGCGCACGTAGGAGTTGGCGTTCAGGCCCTCGGCCACCGAGTTGAGCAACATGTTGCCGAAGGCCTTGATTTCGTCGGTGCTACCGGTGGACGAGCCACAGGCCACACCCATGCGCCCGTCCTTGATCAATTCGTTGCCGAGCAATCCGGCGTCGGCCAACGCTTGCTCGGCAGCACCCACCGCAAGCCGCGAGACGCGGCCCATGCTGCGCAGTTGCTTGCGGGTCCAGTGGCTCGGCACTTTGAAGTCATCGATAGGCCCCGCCAGGCGCGTGTTGAGTTCGGTGAAACGATCCCATTCGTCCATCCGGCGAATACCGCTGCGGTTGGCCGCGAAGTTGCCGGCGATGGTCGCCCAATCGCTGCCCAGTGACGTGATGCCGGCCATGCCGGTGACGACGACGCGCTTCATCAGCACAGGCCTCCATTGACGGCCAGCACTTGCCGGGTGATGTACGAGGCTTCCGCCGACATCAGGAAATTCACCGCGCCAGCCACTTCTTCAGGCGTGCCCATGCGTTGTGCGGGGATCATTTTCATCAGTTCTTCCACCGGCACGTGTTCGTCGAGCATCGCGGTGTCGATCAGGCCGGGTGCGACACAGTTGACGGTGATTTTGCGCTTGCCGAGTTCGATCGCCAATGCCTTCGCCGCGCCGATCAGACCGGCCTTGGAGGCGCTGTAGTTGACCTGGCCACGGTTGCCGATCAACCCGGACACCGAGGTAATGCAGACAATGCGCCCGGCGGCGCGCCGACGAATCATCGGCATCATCACCGGGTGCAGCACGTTGTAGAAGCCGTCGAGATTGGTGCGCATCACCACATCCCAATCATCCTCGCTCAGGGCCGGAAAAGCACCGTCGCGGGTCAGGCCGGCGTTCAACACCACGCCGTAATAGGCGCCGTGGGTTTCCACGTCGGCTTCAAGAATGGCTTTGCAAGCGGCGCGGTCGGACACGTCGAATTGCAGGATGCGCGCAGTGCGCCCCAGGGCCTCGACCTCGGCTTGCACCGCGACGGCGTCCGCCAGGCCGCTGCGGCAATGCAGCACGATGTCATGCCCGGCCTGAGCCAGGCGCAACGCGATGGCGCGGCCGATGCCACGGCTGGAACCGGTGACCAGTACGGATTCAGTCATGACTGGACTCCTTGGGGTTCATGAAGATAGTGGGCGGCCTGAGGCGGGCGGAACACGTTCAGACGGGCGGTAGCGTGGATGCCGGGAGCGTTGATGTGGCATTCGAACACGCCCATGCCGTTGTCATCCTCCAGCGAGCGCAACCCATGGATGGTCAGCTCGGTGCCAGCGGGAAAGTGTTCGACGTTGCACTCGAATTTTCGCGTGCCAAGCAGGAACCCCAGCGCGACCGCATCGCCGCGCTGGCGCGCATGGCAGCCGGCATAGGCGGCAACGCTCTGGGCCATTAGTTCGATACCGACCCAGGCCGGCATGCTGCCGTCGGGACAGCTGAACAGACCGTTTGGCCTGACGGTGAGGCGAGTGTGAATCTGCTCGTCATCGAACGACAGGATCTGTTCGATCAGGATCATGTCGCCAGCATGCGGCAGCAGTTCGGCGAGCGGCCAGTCAATCATGGGGCGTCTCCGATAATCAGGCTGACGTTATTGCCACCGAAGGCGAAGGAGTTGCTCATCAGGTAGCGAGGTGCAATGGACGTCAGGCGATCGGCCGGGGTCACCCACTTCAGGGCTGGCAGTTCGGGGTCGGGCTGGCCATCCCAGATATGCGGCGGCAGGGCGTGCTCGCGGTTCTGCGTGCTCAGGCTCAGCCAGCAGAACGCCGCTTCCAGGGCGCCGGCAGCGCCCAGGGTGTGGCCGGTCATCGGTTTGGTCGAGGAGCAGGGTACGCCATGGGGGAACAGCGCCGTCACCGCCAGGCTTTCCATGGCGTCGTTGTGTTGGGTGGCGGTGCCGTGCAGGTTCAGGTAATCGATCTGCCCGGGTTGCAGGTTGGCGCGGCTCAGGGCCTTGCGCATGGCTTGCAAGGCACCACGGCCGGTCGGTTCCGGCGCGGAAATGTGGTGCGCGTCGGAGCTGGCGCCGCTGCCCAGCAGAGCAATCGGCTGGCCGTCACCGACACTTTTAGTCATCAGAAACAGCGCCGCCGCTTCGCCGATGTTGATGCCGTTTCGGTTGACCGAGAACGGATTGCAGCGTTGTTCGGAGACCGCTTCCAGCGCCGAGAACCCGTTGAGGGTCAGTTTGCACAATGTGTCGACACCGCCGCACAACACGGCATCGCAAAGACCCAGGTCCAACAGGCGCTGGGCACTCATCAACGCCCGGGCGCTGGAGGTGCAGGCGGTGGAAATCACATAGGCCGGGCCGCTCAATTGCAGCCAGTCGGCGAGGAAGTTCGCCGGCGCGCCGAGTTCCTGCTGTTGATAGTCGTAATCGGCCGGAAACTCATGCTCACGAATGTAATGAGCCAACCCGCGACTGGCTTCATCGATGCCCGAGGTGCTGGTGCCCAGAACGATACCGATACGATCGCGGCCACAGGTCTGGATCGCCTGGTCGATGGCTTCGCGAATCTGCAGCGCGGCTTGCATCAGCAATTGATTGTTGCGACTGCTTTGCTCGGCGAGCCCAGGTGGGATCGGCGGCAACTCAGCGTGTACCGCCGCCACTGGCAGCGAGCGCTCCGCCACCCAGCCGGCCTCGTGGCGCATGCCGGAGCAGTCGCCGGCAAACAGGTTGCGGGCGACTTCGTGCTTGTCGCGGCCCAGGGCGCAAACCACCCCGAGAGCGTTCAGATAAGCCGTCATGGCGCCTCCCCGTTGAGGGGTGTGACTTGATAACTCGGGCCTTTGGGCAGGTTCAATTCAAAGCTCATCGGTTGTGAATAACGGACGTCCCAGTGCGAGGGCAGGGAGCGTTGCGAACCGTGTTGCCAGGCCGCAGGGTAGTTGCCTGGGAGTTCTTCCTTGGGCGTCAGCGCAAACAGCAACGCGGCGAACAGTTCCCGCGCTTGCGGATTGGGTGGCAGCAGACCGTCGGACTGCCACTCGCCGTCGACCAGTTTCTGCCGTGCCTGGGGAATGCCCAACAGGTCCATCATCGACCAGCGAATGCCGGGGCCTTCGCGCTGGATCACCAGGACCCAGTCCTGACGTTGCCCGGCCTCGAGCCGCTGGATGTGCAATTGCAGCGGCAGCGCCAGGTTCGGGATTTGCTCGGGCAGGGGCGCCCGGCTGGCACAGGCGCTCAGCAGCAGGACTGCGCCGAGTAGCAGCGATCGCATCACCATTGCACACCCTGTGAGAGTAAACATCAAACAGCACCTTCCAAGACTCACGTGGCATCCCTTGCACAGAGTTCCGACAGCATTCGCAGGCGACGCCGGGGTTCGGCGACGAACGGATTGCGCTCGTCCCAGGCATAACCGGCAAGGATCGAGCTGATCATGCGGCGGATGTCGGGCGAGCCGCCCTCATGATAAATCACATCCTGGAAGGTGCCGGCGTACCAGCCTTCGACATAGCAACGAAAGGTGTCGACGCCACGCTTGAGCGGTGCGGCGAACTCGGTTTGCCAGTCGACGCTTTCGCCTTGCAACTGACGGTGCAGCACCGCGGCGGCCATGCTTGCCGAACGCATGGCGATGGTCACGCCGGAGGAGAACACCGGGTCGAGGAACTCGGCGGCGTTGCCCAGCAAGGCAAAGCCCGGCCCGTGGAGGGTTTTGACGTTGGCCGAATAACCGCCGATGGTCCGCGCCGGGGTATCCCACACGGCGTTGTTCAGTACGCCGGACAGGCTTGGGGTTTCAGCGATGAACCCGCGCAGGCAGTCGTCGAGATTCTCGGTACGGCCTGCGAAATGTTCGGCTGCCGCCACCACGCCTACCGAACAACGACCATTGCTGAAAGGAATGGTCCAGAACCAGATGTCGCGATGGATCGGATGGGTGGTGATGAGGATTTTTTCCCGCTCGAAAGCCGGGTGGTCGATATGGTCTTCGACGTGGGTAAACACCGCCTGGCGCACAGGGAAATTCGACGGCGCCTCCAGGTCGAGCAAGCGCGGCAGCACGCGACCGTAGCCGCTGGCGTCGAGCACGAAATCGGCTTCGACGCGGTACTGGCTGCCGTCTTCGCGCTGCACATCCAGTTGCGGTCTGGGCAAGGTGAAATCGGCACTGACGATCGCTTTGCCGTAGCGCACTTCCACGCCCTGGAGTGCCGCCTGATCTGCCAGCAGCTTGTCGAAGTCGGCGCGCTGGACCTGAAAGGTGGTGGGCTTGCCGTCGCCGAAGGTGTCACCGAAATCGAAGGCGCTGTAGTGCTCGCCCCAGGCGAATGCCGCACCGTTTTTCAGCTGGAACCCGGCGGCGTTCACCGCCTCGAGCATGCCGGCTTCCTCGACGAAATCCAGGCAGTGGGACAGCAGGCTTTCACCGATGGAAAACCGCGGGAAGTGCTGGCGTTCGATCATCAGCACGTCGTGGCCTTTGCGCTTGAGCAGCGCGGCGGCGATGGCGCCCGAGGGCCCCGCACCGATCACCACAACCTGGCGACGTTCCATTTCAACTGTTGGCACTGGAGCTCCTTGCCGGGACGGCGATGTTCAAGCGGGTTCGGTGCATGCCGGCGAGCGCCGGCAGCAGTGTGGCGATCAGGCCCATCACCATCAGCGCAAAATACAGCGCCGGGCTGATGAGCTGTTGTTGCAGCAACAGGTTGAGAAACACGATCTCGCTCAAGCCACGGATATTGAGCAGGATACTTTCCCGCCAGCGGCTGGCGCCTTCGAACGAGGCGCCGGCCCAGCCAAGGCCCAGCCAGTTGCCCAGCAGTTTGCTGATGATCGGCAACAGCAACAGCGCCGTCAGTTGCACCCAGCCAAGGCTGGACAGGGCCGCGTGGACGTTGATCTGCACGATGCCGAACGTGAGGATCAGCGGGATCGCGACATACGTCTGCACGTGACTCAGCCAGATCACCGGCAACGGCAGCACCAGCGGCACCTTGAGCACGGCCATGCACAACAGATAGCCAATGCCGACGATCAGTGCATTGAGCTTGAAGTGCTCCGCCGCGACCAATAGCGCGAAGAAGCAGACGCTGTGCAACAACGGTTGGCGCAGACGCAGCAGGCGCAACAGTAATGGCAGGCAGGCCGCGGCCAACGGCACCAGCAGGCTGCTCAGGTGCAGGCTGCCCTGGGCGATGGCGAACAGGGTCCAGCAGGTGAGGTCGATGAGGATGGCGGTCTGCACCAGGCGCCGGGTGGCGGCAGGCGGGTATTGGATGTGCCGCAGGTACAGATACAACACCGGAATGGCGGTGATGGCGAACAGCAGGCCGACCGCCAGGGAACTGATCCAGGGTTGCGGCGGTAACAGCCAGACCGCTGTCGCGAGCCCGCAGGTGAACGGAATGCAGAAACTCGGCAGGGCGATTTTCAGGCTCTGGCGGTCGAGTCGCAGGTCGATCACGTCGCTGAGAATATGCCCCAACAGCAAGGCAAAGCTCAGGCTGTAGAGATTTTTCAGCCAGGCCGGCGCCACCAGGGCGGCACCGCTCAGTTGCCATTGAGGCTCGATCCAAAAGAACATCAGCAACGGCAGGCCGAAGGTGGCCAGCAGCAACTGGCTGACGATCGGGATCACGCCGAAGTGACGCCCGACACGGGTGGCCACGGCGAACAGTGCCAGGGCCATGAGCCAGAACAGGACGACCATCATGCTGCCGGCTCCGTGACCGCGCCCGCATGGACATGTCGTCCAGCCCAGGGTGCGAGGATGAAGCTGAAGGCCAGGCCGAGGCTCACCGACAGACCGAAGTTGCTCACCGCCGGCGTACTGGACACGGCCAGCAGCCCGAACGACAGCCAGGTGGTCAGCGCCGCCAGCAAGGTGCCCAGCAGGCTCACGGCGACACCGCCGACCTGTTCGCGCATCAGGATCGCGTAGTCGACGCTGATGGCCGTGACCAGCAGCAGGCCGAACAGACTGAACAGCGTCAACGGTTGCCCGAGCCAGCCGAGACTGGCCAGGCTGCAAAGCGCCGCCAGCAGTGGCAGGGCGACGATGCGCAGTGCGCCACCCAGGCCGAACGGCAGGATCAGTACCAGCACGATCAACGCACAGGAGGCGAGTTTCAGTTCAGCGGCACTGACTTGGGTATCGGCGAAAACCTCGTTCAATTCGCCGAGGCGATCCACCAGTTCCACGCCTGGCAAATCCATGGCCTGGACCCGCAACAGGGAAGGGTTGTTCAGGCCTTGCAGGCTGACCAGCGCCGCTACGCCGTCTTCGATGGGGCCTAGCCACAGGACGCGATAAGGTTCGGCCAAAGGACCGACCAGCGCCGCGTCGATGTCTTCGATCGGCAGCGCCTGCAGCCTTGCCAGTTCCGCTTGCAGCGCTGCAGCCGGCACGCCGAGGTCGAGCAAGGGGTGCCAGAATTGCGCAAGTTTGTTCAAGGCCTCACGCACCCGCACCTGTTCGCTCGGCGGGCTGACCAGTTGATTGAGTGACAGATAACCCTTGAGTTTGTCCAGGTTGACCAGTTGATCCAGCCGCTCGCCCAGCGCTGCCTGGCGCTCCAGCAGTTGCTGTTGATTGGCCGCGCGCACCAGGAAGAACTGGCTGGTGGGTTGATAACCGGTGATGCGCGCAATGGCCTGGGCTTCGTCGGTCAATTGCTGCGGTGCGCCGACCCACTGGCGAATATCGTTGCGGGCTTCGAGCTGCAACAGTCCGCCCACACAAAAAGCAATCAGCAGCGCCAGCAACACCGGGGTGCGCGCAATGTTCAGCAGCGCTTCACGGCGTTCCAGTAAAAATTCGGCGACTCGCAGCGGCCACTGCGCCGGGCGCAGCTCGACGCCCTTGAGCAGTGCCGGCAACAGGCACACCGCACACAGGTAGGCACCCACCAGACCGGCGGCGGAGAACACTGCAATCTGGGTCAGCGCCGGGAATGGCGTCCAGGCCAGGGCCAGGTAGCCGATGCAACTGGTGATCAGGCTCAGCGTCAGCCCCGGCAGGGTCAGGCGCAACGCCGGCCAGCTGTGCCAGGGTTTCAGGCTCCAGCTCTTGGACAGGTAATGCAGCGGGTAATCGACAGCGACGCCGATCAGGCTGGAGCCGAGCACCAGGGTCATCACGTGCATGTGCCCGAACATCGCCACGCAGGCCACGGCACCGAACAGCATGCCCACCAGCACCGGCACAAACGCCAGCAACACCCGCCAGCGCCGGAAGGCCAGCAACAGCAGCAACAGAATGCCCGCCGTGGCGCCGCCGCCGACCCAGGTCATTTCCCGGGTGGCTTGCCGTTGACCGCTGGCGGCGTAGAGCAAGCCACTGGCGGCCAGCAATTGCACGTCGGCATGGGCGGCTTGTTCCCGGCCCTGCTGGAGCAGATCGGCCACTTGCAGCGGCAGGTTCATGTCGAAGGCGTTGCCGGTGGTCCGCGCCCGCAGCAGCACCCAGCTCTTGCCGTCGGCATCGGCGACCAACGCACCGCTGCCGATGTCCAGTTGCACGGAGCCGTGTTGCGGCTGGCTGTTCTGGATGCGCCCGGTCAGGCCCAGCCAGTCATCCTCGCTCGGCACCAGGCTGAAGCCGGTGAAGGGGTCGAACAGTGCCTGGACCCGTTGCTGGATAAACGCGTCGGGGTGCTCGATCAGTTGTTGTCGATCGGTCGCCGAGAGCATCGCCAGGCGACCTTGCAGCAATTGCGTGCGCAACGCCGGCAAGTCCGCCTGCAGGTTCCACTGGACCTTTTCGAACAAACCGCTGGCCTGCCACTGCTCACCCAGTGTCTGCGCCATGGCGATGGCTTGCGGGCGATCCTTGTGGCCGACCAGCACCAGCATTTCGCGGTTCAGCGGTTCTTGCATGCGTTGTTCGGCACGCAATTCCAGCGCATCCGGTGCCGTGCCCGGCACCAGTTCCATCAGGTTGGCCGACAGCGGTGCGCCGTCACGCCATTGCCAACCGGCGAGCGCGAGCACCGCCAGCAGCAGGAGCAGAAACAGCCACGGCAGCTTCCGTTCACTCGGCAAAGTCATGTTGCTCCGCTTCGCTCAAGGGTTGAGCGCTGGTGCTGTCCTGCATGCGCAACAGCGTGCTGTCGCCCTGGGTTTCGAGCAGCTGGATGCTGTGCACCAGTTCACCGCCGGTGATATTGATCTGATTGAACACCTGCTTGAGCAGCATCGAGCGCGGCAGCAGGGTCAGTGTCCAGTTCTGTGCATCGCCGCTCAGGGACAGCTCGAAGTCCCGTTGCAGTCCGCTGCTGTCGCCTTGCAGCACGGCGAGGAACAAGCGGTTCTGCTCGGCGCCGGCGCTCTTGCCCGGGAGCATTTGCCAACCGTTGGCGTCGCGCCGGGCAATGCCCTTGGTGTTAATGCGGTAATCCTGTTGCAGCGGGGTTTTCAGCAGCCACAGCAGGCCGTGATTTTTCGCCAGGACAAAGGTGCCCTTGCTGGTCAGCGGCCGGGGCAGGGCGCGCAGGTGTTTTTCCTGGATGAAGTTGCCGTGGATCACCTCGGGCCTGCTCAACTGATCGCTCAACTGCTGCAAATCAAATGCGTTGGCCAACCCAGGAATGCTCAGTAACACGCAGAACACTGTAGGAGCGAGCTTGCTCGCGAAAAACCTGAGAGCGCCGCGGAGTGTCAGGTGTCGAGCGTCATCGTTAACGACCATCGCGAGCAAGCCCGCTCCCACAGGGGGGCGGGGTGGCAGTCAATCATGGCAGGGCCCTCTCTACGGCGTCGGTGAAGACCTTGGGCGAAGCCAATTGCATTTCACGGCTGCCCATGTCGACGGCAACCTGCACGGAACTGGCACGGGTCAGGCGTTCGCCGGTGTGCAGATCGCTGATCAGGTAGCTGATCTTCAGACGGTTCTCCCATTCCACCAGGTTGGCCCGCACATTCAGCTTCTGACCGAACACGGCGCCGCGCACATAGCGCAACTGCAAGTCGATCACCGGCCAGGCGTAACCCGAGGCAACCATGGCGTCGTAGTTGTGGCCGATCCTGTCCAGCAGCGCACAGCGGGCGACTTCCAGGTATTTGACGTAATGGCCGTGCCAGACGACGTTCATGGTGTCGACGTCAAAGAACGGCACCAGGATTTCCGTATCGGCATGAAGCACGCCCTTGCTACGCATGCAGCCTCCAGTGTTGTTCGGCAATACGTTTCAGGCACAGGCGCAATTCGCCCTCCAGGGCACGGTCTTCGATGACCGGCGCAAAGTCCTTGGCCAGTGCCTCGTGCATGGCGGCCAGGGCGGGTGGCAAGGGCCGCGCATCTTCAGCCATGCCGCGCAGCCAGACGCCCTGATTGGCCGCCAGCAGCGTGGCGGCGGCGACCTGTTCGGTCAGTTCCAGCACGCGGATCGCGTCCCGGGCGGCAATGGTACCCATGCTGACCTTGTCCTGGTTGTGGCATTCGGTGGAGCGCGAGAAGACGCTGGCCGGCATGGTGTTTTTCAGCGCTTCGGCCGTCCAGGCGCTGGTGCCGATCTGCACCGCCTTGAACCCGTGGTTGAGCATCGCCCGGTCGGCGGTGGCGCCGGACAGGTTGCTCGGCAAGCCGTGGTTGTAACGCTCGTCCACCAGCAGGGCGAGTTGACGGTCAAGCAGGTCGGCGACGTTGGCCACCAGGTTTTTCAGGCTGTCCATGGCGAACGCGATGTGGCCGCCATAGAAGTGCCCGCCGTGCAGCACACGTTCGGCTTCGGCGTCGATGATCGGGTTGTCGTTGGCGCTATTGAGCTCGATCTCGATAAACGAGCGCAGCCAGTTCAGGCTGTCCGCCAAGACGCCGAGGACGTGGGGCGCGCAACGCAGGGAATAACGGTCCTGCAGGCGATGCAACGGCGCGGTCGGTGCGTCGATCGCCAGGTCTTTGCGCAGCCAGGCGGCGACTTGCATCTGCCCCGGGTGCGGCTTGGCGGCGAACAGGCGCTCGTCGAAATGCTCCGGGTTGCCTTGCAGCGCGACCACGTTCAGCGCGGTGATGCGGGTCGCCAGTTGCAGCAGGTAATCGGCGCGGGCAAAGGCCAGGCACGCCAGGCCGGTCATGACCGCGGTGCCGTTCATCAGCGCCAGGGCTTCTTTCGGGCGCAGTACCAGCGGTTGCCAACCGAGTTCGCGGTGCACGTCGGCGGCTTGTCGGCGTTCACCTTGGAACAGCACTTCGCGCTCGCCGGACAGGGTCGCGGCCACATAGGACAGCGGCGTCAGATCACCGCTGGCGCCCACCGAGCCCTCTTCCGGGATCAGCGGCAGGATGTCGTGTTCGAGGAAGGCGTGCAGGCGTTCCAGCAGTTCTACGCGAACCCCGGAAACACCTTGGCATAGCGACTGCAGCCGCGCTGCGAGCACCGCGCGCGTAGCCTGGGCGTCGAGCAGCTTGCCCAGGCCGCAGCCGTGGAAGGTGTACAGATGACGGGGCAGGGCCTCGACGTGATGCAGCGGCACCGCGACCACGCAGGAATCGCCGTAACCGGTGGTCACGCCGTAGATCACGCCTTCCTTGTCCAGCAGGGAGTCGAGGAATCGCGCACCCTTGGCGATACGCTCGCGGAACGCGGGGTCGCCTTGCAACTGCGTCGGCACCTGACGGTTGGCCAGGGCCAGCACGTCTTCGATGCGCAGAGGGAGTTCGCCGAAGGTTACCGGCTCAAGCGTTGACGTCGTCATCGGTCTTCCAGAAAGGGTAGAAATTGAACCATTGTTGGGGCGCTTGCAGGCAATAGTGACCCAGGCGTTCGGCGTAGCGGGTCGCCCACTGATGAATGACCTGCTCGCGGTCGCTGCGCTTCCACACCACGGCTTCGGTGAACGGTTCGAGGGTCACCCGATATTGGCCCGTCGGCTTTTTCAGGCACATCAGCAGATTGATCGGGCATTTGAGCAAACCGGCCAGCAACCACGGGCCCTGAGGGAACGCGGCTTGTTGACCGAGAAAATCCACGGTCACGCTGCGCCCGCCGTGCAGCGGCACGCGGTCGCCGGCGATCGCCAGCCACTCGCCGCGCTCCAGGCGTTCATGCAGTTGCAACATGATGACCGGGTCGAGTTCACTGACCTGAATCAGCCGCAGGTTGGTCGCACCCGCTTCACCCAGCAGGCGATTGAATTGCTCGGCGTGCTTGGTGTGCACCAGTACGTTCATGGTGACCTTCTCGCCGATCTCCGCCAGTGCGCGGCAGACCTCGAGGTTGCCCAGGTGCGCACCCACCAGCATCTGCCCGCGTGTGCCGCGCAATTGATTGCGCAGCAGCGCCGGGTCGATGATTTCGATCTGCTCGATGCTCAGCTTGCCATTCCACACATCGAGTTTGTCGAGCATGGAATCGGCGAACGCCATGAACTGGCCGAACACTCGCCAATGGGTCGGGCGCAATTCGCTGCGACCGCTCCAGTCGGCGAGCCGTTGCTGGTATTGCCAGGCACTGTGGCGGGCGCTGCGACCGAACACAAAAAAGTACAGGACAATGCCGTACAGCAGCGGGCTCAGCAGTCGGCGGCCAAGCACCCTGGCGCCGAACGCCGTGAGCTTCATCAACCAGAAACTGCCGCGCTCCTGGCGGTCGGCCCAGTGTTGTCGGTCTGCGCTCATGCTCGCCACCGCCGCCAGAGGATCACCGGGGCCCGCCATAACATGCCGAAGAACAGGCGGGTGTGCATGCTCGTGATCAGCACGTTGTCGCGGAACATGCGGAAATGCGAGACGCCGTCCAGCGGGTAGTGAACCCGGGTTTGCAGCCACTGCATCGGCTGGTTGCGCCAGGCCAGGCGCACCAGGATGTCCGAGTCGAAGTCCATGCGCTTGCCAATTTTGGCGGAGTCGATCAGTGCCAGGGTCGGCGCCAACGGATAGAGGCGAAAACCGCACATGGAATCGCGGATCTGCAACGACAAGGTGTTGATCCAGACCATGACGTGAGTCAGGTAGCGGGCGTACAAACGACCTTTGGGCACGCTGGCATCGTACTTTGGATAACCGCAGATCACCGCCTCGGGGTGCTGGCGCGATTGTTCGATGAAGGTTGCGACGTCCTGCAGGTCGTGCTGGCCGTCGGCATCGACCTGCAAGGCATGGCTGAAACCCAGGCGCGCCGCTTCGCGCAAGCCGGTCATGACGGCGGCGCCCTTGCCCTGGTTGGAGGCCAGGCGGATCAGGAACACGTTGTCGCGCCGGGCCAGTCGATCCAATACCGCGGCGCAGGCCTTATCGCTGGCGTCGTCCACCAGCAGGCACGGCAAGCCGCTGGCGAGCACGGCATCGACCACCGTGGTGATGGCGGTTTCGTGGTTGTAGACCGGGATGACGGCGCAGGGGTTATGCATCCGCTGAGGCCTCCAGCAATATCCGCCCGCTGGAACAGGTCGCGGTTTCATTGCGATAGGCGAAATACAGCTTGCCACGTGCCGGGTCAAAGCGCAGGTGCAGTTGGATTTCATCCCCCGGGCGCACCAGTTGCTGGAATTTCAGCACTTCCATGCCGGCGAATTTTGCCGGCAGGTCCATCAATCGCTGACCCAGCATCAGCGCCCATTCCACCTGCACCACGCCGGGCAATACCGGGGCCTGGGGGAAATGACCACTGAAGTAGGCGAGGTCCGGTGGCACCGCCAGTTGCAGGCTCCATTCGCCATCGACTTCGAGCTGCTCCAGCACCTCTGGCGCCTTTGGACGCGGCGCCAGCAGCAGGGCTTCAACGTCGGCCTGAGGCAGTTTGCCTTGGGCGTTCAGCGGCAGTTGCCGCAGCAGGCGCCAACGGCGTGGCAGGGCGAGGGCTTCGCAATGCAGGCTCAGATGCTCACGCAATACTTGCGTGAGGGTGCGGCGGCCCTGATTGCGCAAGGCATGCAAGCCCAGTTCGCTCAGCACCGCCAGCACGCCCAATGACGCACGATTTTCCTGAACCACGCCAAGGCGCGCTTCGGCCACCCACTCGTGCTCCGTCAACGCCTGTTCCAGCATCGGCAGCGAGATACGTTTTTCTTCCAGTTTGACGATCCGGTCCAGTCGCCCGAGCAATTCGAAACGGCCATCGGCTGCGATTCGTGCGGCGTCCGCGGTGTGTTCGATATGGTCGGGCGGCAAGTAGGGCGAGGCAACGAGCAGCGCACCGTCGCTGTCCTGGCTCAACTCGATGCCGGCGAAGGGCTGCCAGAAATCCTGTCCCTGGCGCCAGGCAATGCCGCCGGTTTCCGAGCTGCCGAAGATTTCCGTCGGCCATTGGCTCAGGCGGTCGTGCAGGCGTTGAGCCGCCTCGGCCGGTAACGCACCGCCGGAGGAAAACACCCGTCGAACCGCACTCATGGCCGGCCAGTCGAGATTGTCACCCATGCGCTTGAGCAGAGCCGGGCTGGCGACCCAGGCGAACGCCGAGTGTTCACGGCTGGCGCGCTGCACATCTTCCGGAAACGCCAGTTGCTTGCGCACGAACGAGCGCCCGGCGCACAACGGCCACAACACCCGGAACAGCAGGCCGTAGATGTGCTGGGTGGCAACGCTGCCGATGAGGCAGGCCTCACCCAGGTCGGCGCCCCACAGGCGCTCCAGCGCTTCGACTTCATTGGCCAGCTGGCGCAGGCTTTTGTCGATGCGCTTGGGTTCACCGCTGGAACCGGATGTGCACAAACTCAGCTGGCAGCGATCCAGATCCAGCGTGGCGGCGCTCAGTGGCAAATGCCGATAATCACTCAGGTGCGCATCGTCGGCCTGATCGGTCAGCCACAGATCGACTTCCGCTGACCAACGCTGGCGAGTCTGGGCCTGCAAGTCGGCAGGCAGCAGCACGCTGACCCCGGCACGCCAGGCGCCGAGCAGGGTGATCGCCAGGTCGGCGGCGTCTTCCAGGTGCACGGCAATGCGCTGCACACCCAGGGCCTGCAGGCCGGCGGCCAGGCTCAATGCCTGCGCGCACAGTTGCGCGTGATTCAGCGCCGGCCCTGCCGTCACGGCACGTTCCGGCTGAGCCTTGAGCAACAGGTGCTCAAGTTTTGTCCAATTCATGAGTGGCCTCGTACCCGTTGTCGAATGAGCCATTCAATGGCAAACAGCAGGCCCATCAATCCGTAGGAAATCAGACCGGTGTACAACATCCACCAACTCAGCGGCGCCCAGAGGGTCAGGGCGGCGGCCAGCAAACCGTTACAGAGGAAGAACACACTCCAGGCGATCGTCACCTGGCGGGTATAGACAATCGCCCTGGCCGGCAGTTGCGGTTCGCGCATGCGCGCCAGCCGTTCGACCATCGGCGGGCCGTATTTCAGGCTCAAGCCAAATAGCCCGAGCATGAACGCGCTGATCAGTACCGGGTACCAGCGCAGCAACAGCGGGCTGTCCGACAGCGCCAGCAGCAGGCAAAAAGCGATCGCGCCAATCGCCATCCACAGGCTGCCTGGCTTGCGCGCACCGAGCAGGGCCCGGGCCAGCCACAGGCCGCCCAGCAGCAGACCGAACTGCCACGGGGCAAAATGCTCCATGCCGAAATACACCGCAAAGGGGTACAGCAGGCCCGCCAGCAGCAGGCCAAGGCCGATCAATCGACTCATGCGGCTGGATGAACCAGACGGTAGACCGCCTCGACCACGTCGCTGACGGTACGCACCGATTTGAATTCTTCTGCGGCGATTTTCTTGCCGGTCTGGCGTTTGATGTGATCGATCAGGTCGACTGCGTCGATGCTGTCGATTTCCAGGTCCTGATACAGGTTGGATTCGAGGCTCACACGCTCGGGGTCCAACTCGAAGAGTTCGACCATGGCATCGCGCAGGGTGTTGAAAATGTCGTCACGAGTTTGCATGGTCCGGTCTCAAGCTGCCTGTTTTGCAGTGACGAACGCCGCAAGGCTCGCCACGTTGCTGAAATGATTGCGCGTGTCCTTGGCGTCGGCGTCGATCTTGATGCCGTACTTTTTCTGAATGGCCAGGCCGAGCTCCAGGGCGTCGACCGAATCCAGGCCCAGGCCTTCGCCGAATAGCGTCTGGTCATCGCCGATGTCGTCGGCGCTGATGTCTTCAAGGCCGAGGGCATCGATGATCAGTTCTTTGATTTCACGGTGTAGTTCGCTCATCTTCGGCGAGCTCCTTGATATAGTAATGATGCAGATAATCGTTGAGCTTGCGCGACGCCTGAGGAGCAGGGCCCAGCGCAGCGAAGGCTTGTGGGTCTATATCGGCCCCGACACGGAAACTGAAGTGCACGCGACGTTTGGGGATCCGATACCAGGGCTCGGCCTTGGTCAATGTGGTGGGGCTGACCTTGATGATCACCGGGGTGAGGATTTTCGCACCGCGCAGTGCGATCGCCGCGGCACCCCGATGAAAGGCAGGCGCGTGGCCTGGCCGGGTGCGCGTGCCTTCGGGAAAGATGATCAGGGTCTGGCCACCTTTCAGCGCATCGGCAGCGGCATCGAGCATGTCCATACTGCCATCGTTGCTGATGTATTCAGTGCGACGCAGCGGATCGCGGGTAAAGGGGTTCTCCCAGAGGCTTTGCTTGACCACGCAGTTGGCATGGCGCACCAGACCGATCAGGAACACGACATCGATCAGCGACGGGTGATTGGCGATGATCATCTGCCCCGGTCGACCGAGCTTTTCAGCCCCCTGGATGTCGTAGGTCAGCACGCCGGTGCGGGCCATGAACCGGACGAAAAACCAGAAACAGCGACTGACGGTTTGCCGCGCCCGCAACCGATGCGTCTGGGCATCGCCCGGCAGGCAGCTCAGCAGCGGGAAAATCACCAGGCGCAGGCACACCCCGCCCAACCCGAACAGGGTGAAGCTTGCGGCGGTAGCCAGCAGACGCCAGTAATAGGCGTCGCGGTTTTTATCTGTTACAGGTTGCGTTGCCAGGTCCATACACGATTTTTCCAGGCATGTTGGCAGGTAGTCTGCTGGCCAAGCAGGGTACGCAAGAGATCCAGGGCATGGGGCCAGCGAGCTTTGGACAACTCATCCGGGTTGCTGTTCAGGGACAGCTGCCAGTCATTGCCCGGGGTGATCAGCAGGCCGACCGCATAAGGGAACGGCACATCGTCGATCCAGGTGGAATAGGCTTCGGGTGGCTGCTCTTCGGTGACCACCAGCAGAACTGCCGTCGCGCCTTCGGCGAGCAATGCCGCGGCCTCTAGCATGCCGTGTTCAAGGCCGTCGCCGGCTGCCGCGAGGGCCGTCATCTCACTGGTTTCGCCACGCATGATCGACCACAGGCCGATGACCGCGTTGTGCACCGACAGGCTGAATTGGGTAGGGGACAGCGGTTGCCCGGCGGCCAGTTCGCTGAGGATTTCAAAGGTGCGCGGGGTTTCGCCATGGCGGGAAATAAAGACCAGCGGTAAGTCCTGACGCCCCTCGGCCAATGGCCAGCCCACACTGAATGCCATTCGCGCCAGGCGGCTGAGTCGCCGGCGCTGCATGGCCGGTAAAAAAGAGACGTCGGGAGCGGCATCGCTGCCCTGGAGCACGACCGGTTGTCGGCACCAGGCTTGCCAATCGTCCACGCTATCGAGCCCAGGGGCCCACGCGCGCCATTGGGCGATGTTGAAGTTGATCACAGACATTCATCCCGCCCCTGCGGGCTTTCCTTGACGCGGTGAGTCGCAAATACAGCGACAGACGCTACGTGGCGCTTTGCGCCGAGTGGCGCGCATTATCGCGGCGCGGCGAGCCCGTAGCAAATGCTGGTTACATTTTGCTCAACAGCAGCGGTGACTACGCTTCGAGCCTTCGAATGCCCATTATCCATATTGCACCTGCGATGTCTGTCGGCTCATTTTTCGATCAACGGATGACTTTTCGGCTTTTTCATCAAGAGATCGCCCCTGACTGTGTAGTCCCTTTGCTGGCGAGGTAGCTAAGCAGCGCCGCGGACTACTACACTCGGTCATTCTTTGATACACGGAGGTCTTTACATGCGGCGCGTGGTGTTCAATCAGAAAGGTGGCGTAGGCAAATCGAGCATTGCCTGCAATCTGGCAGCGGTCAGCGCCAGCGAGGGTTATCGCACCTTATTGGTGGATCTCGATGCCCAGGCCAACTCCACCCAGTACCTGACAGGGCTCACCGGCAATGACATCCCGATGGGCATTGCCGATTTCTTCAAGCAGACGCTGTCTTCGGGGCCGTTCTCGAAAAAAAGCCAGGTCGATATCTACGAGACCCCGTTCGACAACCTCCACGTCATCACCGCCACGGCCGAGCTGGCTGACTTGCAGCCCAAGCTTGAGGCCAAACACAAGATCAACAAGTTGCGTAAATTGCTCGATGAGCTGGACGGCGAATATGACCGCATCTATCTGGATACGCCGCCAGCGTTGAATTTTTATGCGGTTTCGGCATTGATCGCCGCTGACCGCGTGCTGATCCCCTTCGATTGCGACAGTTTCTCGCGTCAGGCGCTGTATGGTCTGCTGGCGGAGATCGAAGAGTTGAAGGATGACCACAACGAAGGCCTGGAGGTCGAAGGCATCGTCGTCAACCAGTTCCAGGCCCGTGCCAGCCTGCCCCAGCAAATACTCGACGAACTGATCGCCGAGGGGTTGCCGGTGCTGCCGGTGTATCTGGGTAGCTCGGTGCGGATGCGTGAGTCGCATCAGGCCAATACGCCGCTGATCCATCTCGATCCGCGGCACAAGCTGACCCAGCAGTTCGTCGATTTGCACAACCTTCTCGAAAACACCTGATGACCCATGTGGGAGCGGGCTTGCTCCGGGCGGCGTTCCGACGAATACGGTGTGTCAGTCACCATAGATGTCGACTGATAAACCGTATTCGCGAGCAAGCCCGCTCCCACAATTGATTCTTGGTGGCTATGACAGTGTGGTCAGATCCCCTGGCTGCGCAACCAGCTCATCAATTGCGGCAACGGGAAGGCCCCGCTCTGGCGCGCCACTTCCCGGCCGTTCTTGAATAGAATCAGACTTGGAATCGAGCGAATCCCCAACTGCGCCGACAACTGCTGATTCGCCTCGCTATCCAGTTTCGCCAACCGACACTTGCCTGCCAACTGACTGGCGGCCTGCTCGAACACCGGCGCAAACGACTTGCACGGCCCGCACCAGTCCGCCCACACATCCACCAGCAGCGGCAGGTCACCCTTGATCTGACTGGCGTAATCGCCTTGTTTCAACTCGAACGGTTTGGCCAACAGGACCTCGGCCTTGCAACGGCCGCATTTTGGACGGTCGTTGAGGCGTTCTGCGGGGATACGGTTGAGGCCGTTGCAGTGGGGGCAGGGGATGAGGACTGGTTCAGACATGGTCGGCTCTTCAAAATTGGCAGGCAATGCGCTGGATCTGGAGGCAAAGATATCGTTTATCAAGACAGATGGTGTCTGTCGGTACCTTGTCATCCTCAGGACGAGCAACTGATCTCCAGATGCTTGCCCCACTCCGGTGGTCGCTCGGCGTAGCGCTCCATTCCAGGTTGTTCCTCGAACGGATTGCTCAGCACCGCATGCAGGCGACGAACCTCTGAATAGTCACCGCTATCCGCCGCATCAATGGCTTTCTGTGCCAGGTAGTTACGCAGGATGTAGAGCGGATTGACGGCGTGCATCCGTTTGCGGCGTTGTTCCTGGTCAGCCTCGCCTTCACGCGTCACCCGGGCGATGTACAGCTCACCCCAGGCATCAAAACCCTTGATGTCGACGAAGTCGTCGCGCAAACGGGCGAGCGCCTGCTCCGGTGATTCATCCCCCAGGCGGCGGAAGAACAGGCTGTAATCGACGCCGCTGTTCTGCATCAGTTGCAGCAGCTGCTCCAGCAATTTCTGGTCATCTTCCTCGGCAGTGGTGAAGCCCAGGCGACGGCGCATCAGGTCCAGGTAGTGGGCCTGGTACAGCGGCAGGTACAGGCCGAGGGTTTCGCGCAGGGCCTCGACGCTGATGAATGGCGTCAGGGCCTGGGCCAGGGCGCTGAGGTTCCACTGGCCGATCGGCACCTGGTTGCTGAAGGAATAACGTCCCTGGTCATCGGAGTGGTTGCAGATGAAGTGTGCGTCGAAGTCGTCGAGGAAAGCGAACGGGCCATAGTCGAAGGTGATGCCCAGGATCGACATGTTGTCGGTGTTCATCACCCCGTGGCAGAAGCCATAGGCTTGCCACTTGGCGATCAGTTCCGCGTTGCGCTCGACGATCTCGCGGAACATCGCCAGGTACGGTTCGGGT
The DNA here is from genome assembly GCF_002029345.1 of Pseudomonas sp. VI4.1. NCBI lineage: Bacteria > Pseudomonadati > Pseudomonadota > Gammaproteobacteria > Pseudomonadales > Pseudomonadaceae > Pseudomonas > Pseudomonas sp. VI4.1. Next base: position 85,815 of record NZ_MULM01000173.1, on the reverse strand, counting down.
TGTTCCAGGCACTCGGGGAAGTGCATGGCCAGCACGTAGTCGCCGAGCTCTTTCTGCTTCTCCGGGCGCTTGGTGTAATAGAAATACTCGAAATGCCCGAAACGCACATGGCTCGGTGCCAGGCGCAGGACCATGGCCGCACGTTCCTGCTTCTCGCGCCAGACCGGGGTGTCGGAGCCGATCACGCACAGCGCGCGGGTGGTCGCAATGTTCAGGGCATGCAGCGCTTCGGAGGCGAGAAATTCGCGGATCGATGAACGCAGCACCGCGCGTCCGTCGCCCATGCGCGAAAAGGGTGTCTGGCCAGCACCCTTGAGGTGCAGGTCCCAATGCTCGCCGGCCTCGTTGTACACCTCGCCCAGCAATAAGCCGCGCCCGTCGCCCAACTGGGGATTGTAGGAACCGAACTGATGACCGGAATAGACCATTGCCCTCGGAACCGCGTCGGCCCAGAGCTTGTGGCCGCTGAACAGCTCGGCGAACTCCGGGGTTTCGGCCTCGGCCGGGTCGAGGTCGAGCAGGGCCATGGCGGCGGGGCTGGCCACCACCAGGCGCGGATTGTCGATGGGCTCGGGCAGCACATGGGCGGAAAACGTATCGCCCAGGCGGGCGAAACGGTTATCGAAGGTCAGTTCGTCGAGGGCTTTCAAGGGCCTTCTCCAGCAGAATGTCCGAGCATTCTGCTAGGGATAGGCCGGTTAGTCGAGCTTGGCGGCCGGCGGCGCTTGAGGCACTTGATCTTCGACCTTGGGCACAATGGTTTTGGCTTCCGGATCGACCGGCACCATCCTGTATTCCTGACCCTGGATGTTCTTGAGGTAAACCTCCATCTGCCGGAACGAAATGTTGATGTGCTGCTTCTTGAATTCGCGGTTGATGAAGCGGTTGACCTCGTCGAGCACCGGGTTGCGGTCACCGAGGTCGCGCACGTGCATGCGCAACTCGTGGTCGAGGGTGCTTTCGCCGAAGTTCAGGAAGTACACATGGGGTTCAGGCTCTTTGAGCACCCGCGGATTTTCCCGTGCAGCCTTCAGTAGCAGCTCTTTCACCAGATCCAGATCCGAGCCGTAGTCCACCCCCAGCTTGAGGGTCACCCGGGTGATGGTGTCGGTCAGGGACCAGTTGATCAATTGCCCGGTGATGAACGTCTTGTTCGGGACGATGATGTCCTTGCGGTCGAAGTCGGTGATGGTCGTGGCGCGGATCCGAATCTTGCTCACCGTGCCCGACAGGTTGCCGATGGTGATCGTGTCGCCGATTCGCACCGGCCGTTCGAACAGGATCATGATCCCGGAGATGAAGTTGGCGAAGATCTCCTGCATGCCGAAACCGAGGCCCACCGAGAGTGCTGCCACCAGCCATTGCAATTTGTCCCAACTCACGCCGAGCGTGGACAGAGTCGAGACGAAACCGATACCGGCGATCACGTAGGAAAGCAATGTGGTGGTGGCATAGGCGCTGCCTTGGGCCAGGTTGAGCTTCGACAACACAAACACTTCCAGCAGACCCGGCAGGTTGCGTGCGAGGGCAAAGGTGATGCCGATGATGATCAGTGCGCCGAGCATGTCGCCGATGCTGATTGGTACCATGCTCATGTTGGCGCCGGTGCCGCTGGTGTATTCGTAGAGGGTGATGTTGTCCAGGTACGAGAACACCGAGATCAGGTCGGACCAGACCCAGTACAGGGCCGCCATGAACCCGCCGAGCAGCGCCAGACGGATCAGGCGCAGGGACTGTTCGTTGACCTTCTCGATGTCCAGGGCCGGCTCTTCGATCACTGCTTCGCCGTCACCTGCCTCTTTGGCGGCCTGGCGTTTGGCCAGGGCGCGCTGATAAGCCAGGCGTCGGGCTGCAACGCTGAGACCGCGGACGAAGGTGGCTTCGATCACCAGCCAGAACATCAGCAGGTAAAGGGTATTGATCAATCGGTCGCTGAGTTTCAGTGCGGTGTAGTAGTAGCCGAAGCACACCGCCACGAACAAGGCGATCGGCAGGGCGGTGAACAAGACAGCCACGGCCTTGCGGAACAGCGAGGCGTTTTCGTGGGTCGGGCTGCTGATCAGCAGGCGGCTGAGCAACCAGGCCATCAGGGCGTAGCAAGTCAGTACCACCGGCATGCCGAGCACGTCGTCAGCCAGCGCGGCCGGTTGCAGCTCGGCGACGGCCACCACCGCGACCAAGGCCATGACCACCAGCCCGAGTCGGCGAATCCAGCCCTGGAGGAATTCGACCTGGGGTTTTTCCCAACGGAAATGCAACTCGGCCACGCCGCCAGGTGCGAGGATCCGGTAGGCGGTGTAGAACACCAGCCAGGCCTGGGCCATCTGCAGCAGCGCCGCGCCCATGTTGGCGTTCTGCCCGCGCGCGTCGATCTGCAGGGCCAGGCCGCACAAGGCCAGGCCCAGGGCGACCGGCATGGCCAGCAGAATATTGATCAGGATCGCTTGAGGGGTGTGCCACTGGCTGTCGCGCTTGAAGTGGCCGATGTCCTGGTGAACCTTGTTCAACTTGGCGTACAAGCTCGTGCGCCGCCACAGCAGGGCGCCGATCAGCAGCGCCAGCGGCAGGAACAGCAGCGGCCGCTGGGTCAGGCCGTCGGTCAGTTCGCTCAGGCTCGAGGCCCACGGCAGGGTGGTGACCTGGCGTTGCAGGCGCTCCGGTACGGCGCGCATCCACTCAAAGTCCAACGGCTTGTTGCTGGGAATCCAGAACATCTGCTCGTCGAGGGTCGCCCGCAGGCTCTGGGCGGTGCTCAGCAGTTGCTTCTGATTGAGTTGCAGGGTGATGGATTCGTTGAGTACCGCGCTCAGTTCGCGGTTCAGTCGCTCCAGCAGGTCGGCGCGGGTGAGGGCCAGTTCCATCAGGCTCTTGCGCAGTTGCGGGGTGACTTGCTCGGGCGGCTGGGCCGCCAGCAGGTTATCAACGTAGGTCGCCGGATTGCTCAGCAGTTCCCGTTGCTGGCTGACCTCGAACTGATACAGGCGAATGTCGGCGATCTGATCGGCCAGGTCGCGGTCGACCTTGAGGTGCGGCAGGCTCTGTTTCTGCTTGTAGAGAATCTTGGAGAGCAGCAGGCTGCCCTTGAGCACGTTGATTTGCTCCTCCAGGGCCGAATCGCTCTGGGTCACGTTGTCCAGCTGCTGTTTGGTCTGCAGGTTCTGCTGGGTGACTTCGTTGAGGCGGTCGGTGCTTTTGAGCAGGTAGTCCGAGAGTTTCAGGTTGGCCGCACTTTCGGTGGCCAGCAGCACGCTGCCGCCGGATTTCTGCGCTTCGATGGACTGCTGGGTCACCGTCTCCTGGGACTGGGCCAGCCGTTTCTGGTTGATCAGGTTTTGCAGCTCCTGGATTTCCCTATCCAGACGGTCGGATTTCTCCGAGAGCAAGTCATGCTGGCTGTTGCCCAGGTCCTGCAGCTGACTGTTGCCGGCCAGTTCCTGGCGCCGCAGGGGGATCAGGGCATTGAGCGCCGCGAGTTCGGCATTGAGCTGGTCGCGTTGTTCGCCGCTCAAGGTCTTGCCGTTCTCTTTGCCGGCCTTGAGGATGTTGTTGATCTGCTGGATGCGCGTCTGGCTGGTAGAAATTTCCACCTGGGCGCGCTCGGGGCGGGTTTGGGCGGTATTGACCAGGCTGTTGGCGTCGCCCAGGGCCTTTTGCAGATCGCTTTGCTGGGTCGAGCGCTCGGTCAGCAATTGCTCAAGCTGCTGAATCGACTCCTTGGCGTAGCGCTGCGCCACCGGCACCACGCTGGTCGCCTTGAGGCGAGTCAGTTCCCGCTGATTCTCGATGTTCTGCTTGGGCGCAGTGGCCAGTTGTTGCTTGAGCTCGACCAGCTTCTGTTCGTAATCACGCTTGTTGGTGAGCTGTGTCAGCGTGCCTTGCAGAATGCTCTGCAGGGCCTTTTGGTCGGCCTCCGGCAGTTTGCGCTCGGCGATCTTGTCCAGGTTTGCCTGCACGGCTTCGCTGGACGGCGGCTCGGCCGCTTGCAACGTACCGATAGAAAGACTCAAGCCCAGCAGGGCCATGACGAAAAAGGAGCGCAGGGTTGGCATAGAGACCGATCGAAAACGAGGCGAAGAATGGAGTTTAGAGGAAGAGCCCGGGGCCCGGGCGACTTCCTTCGGGGAATCTGACGCCCACTTTGCCGATCTTGTTCCCTTCCATGACCGCGACGGTCCAGATGGTGTTGTTCCACTCCACCTGGTCACCGACGACTGGCGCACCCCCCACCTTATGGGCAATGAAATGGGCCAGGGTCATGTCCGGATCGATGCCTTCGACTTTCAACCCATACAGGGCCGCAACCGCGGCCAGCTGGGCGTCTCCTTCAAGTACGAAGTCGCCGAAAAAGCGCAGATCGAGGCCCCGTTGCGGCGCCTGACTGAAGAGTTTTCCGAGGGCCGCAAGGTTGTGCTCATGGCCGATTACACAGAGCAAATCATCGACTTCAAGCACTGTACTACCCGACGGATGGAGCAGTTGCTGACCGCGAAACAGTGCCGCGATCCGGGTCCCTTCGGGCATTTTCAGTTCGCGAAGGGGGGAGCCGATGCACCATTTTTCGGCACCGAGGCGATAAACGAACAGTTCCCACTCGCTGGTGACGTGGACTTCCAGGGCGGCCCGGGAGATCGGCGCGGGTTCCGGCGGGACGGTCACTTTCAGCAGTTTCGCCACCCAAGGCAGGCTCGTGCCCTGCACCAGCAGCGACACCAGCACGATAAAGAAGGCGAGGTTGAAGTAAAGCTGGGCGTTCGGCAGGCCCGCCATCAGCGGGAACACCGCCAGAATGATCGGGACCGCGCCGCGCAAACCGACCCAGGAGATAAACGCTTTTTCGCGGCCATGGAACGCCTTGAACGGCAACAGACCGACCACGACCGACAACGGCCGGGCAAACAGAATCATCCACAGCGCCAGGCCCAAGGCGGGCAAGGCGATCGGCAACAAGTCGTGGGGCGTTACCAGCAGCCCCAGCACCAGGAACATTCCGATCTGTGCCAGCCAGGCCATGCCATCCAGCATGTGCAAGATGCCGTGGCGGCTGCGCACCGGGCGGTTACCGATCACCAGGCCGCACAGGTACACCGCAAGGAAGCCGCTGCCATGCAGGGCGTTGGTCAGGGCGAAAACCACCAGGCCACCGGCAATCACCAGGATCGGATAGAGGCCGGCGGCCAGGTTGATGCGATTGACCAGTTGCAACATGACCCAGCCGCCGCCCAACCCGATCACGCCCCCGATACCGAACTCGCGCACCAGATGCCCGAGCAGGCTCCAGTGCAGCCCGGTCTCGCCGCTGGCAAGCATGTCGATCAGGGTCACGGTCAGGAACACGGCCATCGGGTCGTTGCTGCCGGACTCGATCTCGAGGCTGGCGGTCACCCGTTCGTTCAGGCCTTTGCCACCCAGCAGTGAGAACACCGCGGCAGCATCGGTGGAGCCGACGATGGCGCCGATCAGCAGGCCCTGAATCAGGTTCAGATCGAACAGCCAGGCGGCGGCCATGCCGGTCAGCCCCGTGGTGATCAATACCCCGACCGTGGCCAGGGACAGCGCGGGCCATAACGCCACGCGGAAACTGGATACCCGTGTGCGCAACCCGCCATCGAGCAGGATCACGGCCAGCGCGAGGTTGCCCACCAGATACGCCGTGGGATAGTTATCGAAGATGATGCCGCCGCCATCGACGCCGGCCGCCATGCCCACCGCCAGGATAATCACCAGAATCGGGATGCCGAGGCGCGATGAAAGTGAGCTCACCAGAATACTCGCACCTACCAGCAACGCGCCGATCAAGAACAGGCTGTTGATGGTGGTCGCATTCAAAGGCACTACTCCAGAAAGCTGAAAAGGCGGGCACAAACTGACCATGCAGTCTGCGTGCCAGCGATTCTAACCTGTTGAAATGTGATGCTGTCAAAAAGCTTTTGCGACAGGAGAGGCTCCAGGCGTTCCGGCGTTTTTATCGTACGACTGTCTCGGCGACGAAGTGCAGGAACCAGATTGGCCAATCAGAGTCTCTACAGTTCGCAGGAAAGGTCGTCCGCCAGCAAAATCAAGGCTTTGAGCCTGGATAACCCTGGCATCCGGGGTGACTTTTCTTTATCGTACGCGCCCTTTGAAAATGCCTGGAAAAATCAAAATGTTGGAAGCATCCCTAAGCCAATTGGAACAGCTGGTCAGCGACTTGGTACAACAGAACCAGAGCCTGCTTGCCACCAACCAGTCCCTGAGCGCGGAACTGGCCCAGTCCAAGGACGACAACGAAAGCCTGCAGTTGAGCCTGATGGAACAGGAAGAGAAGCAAGGCGCCACCACGGCCCGCATCCAGGCTTTGGTTGAGCGCGTCAGCGCCGGCCCTGTCAGCGCATGAATCACGGCGCCGCAGGGGTAAAAGTCGTCTCTATCCTGGGGGAGGACTATTCGATCAGGGCGCCGGCCGGGGAAGAGCAAACCCTGCTTGACGCCGCGCTGATGTTGAAGGCCGCTCTGGCCGACACTAAAAAGAAATACCCGACACTGATCGGTGACCGCTTGTTGGTACTGGCCGCCATGAATCTGTGCTCCCAGCAGATTGAAATGAAGAAACAGCATCAGCAGGAACTCGACCGTTACCAAGAGCAAGTCAGCGCCACGGTTGAAGTGATCTCCAAGACGATCAATCAGGCCTGATCGGCTTTGCGCACAACCAAAGAATAAATTGTCGCTTGAGTTGTATACAATCGGCACGGCTGTTGCAGTGTTTCAGCCTCTTATTCTTTGGGGGTGCTCCATGCAGTTCTGGCGACGCAGTATTCAATGGCAGCTGATCCTGAGTATGGGCACTGCCCTGCTGGTCAGTATCCTGATCGTGGTTGGCATTTATACCCTGGTGGTCAACCGCCTCGCCGAGCGCTATCTGGTCGAGCAAGCGCTGCCCTCGAGCATCGAAGCGATGCGCAACGACATCGAGCGGATCCTCGTCCAACCCCTCACCGCCGCCAAGGACATCGCCAGCAACAGCATGGTGCGCGACTGGCTGGCCGGGGGTGAAGACAGTGCCCGGACAGACGCATTTGTGGCCTATCTGGAAGGCATCCGTGCCGAGCACAAAGCCTTTACCGCGCTGATTGTGGGCACGGCTTCAAACCACTATTTCAATGAAAAAGGCCTGGATCGGACGCTCAGTCGTGCCAATTTCAAGGACAACTGGTTCTATTCGTTCCTCGACAGCAATCAGCCGCGCACCCTCAACATCGACACCGACATTGCAACCGGAGAACTGGCGCTGTTCATCGACCTCAAGGTCGAGCAGGCCGGTAGAGTCGTGGGCGTCGCCGGGCTTGGCCTGAGCATGAAAGAGTTGTCGCAGTTGATCCACGACTTCAGTTTCGGTGAGCGCGGCAAGGTCTATCTCGTGCGTTCCGACGGTTTGATCCAGGTCCATCCCGAGGCGCAATTCAGCGGCAAACGTACCTTGGCGGAGCAGATTGGCGCGTCAGCCGCGCAGGTGATCATGGGTCAATTCTCTACTTCAAAGGCGGGCGCCACTAACAGCACCTTTGCGCGCGAGGGCGAAGACTTCCTGGCATTGAGCCTGCCATTGCGTGATCTGGGCTGGACGCTGGTGGCCGAAGTGCCACAGTCGCAGATCTATGCCGAAGCTCGCCGGGCCATGTGGATGAGCAGTGCCATCGGCCTCGCGGTGGCACTTGTTTGTCTTTTATTGGTCGTGCTGCTGGCCCGTGGTCTGGTGAGACCGATTCGTCAGGTAACAGCGGCGCTGGTAGCCATCGGTAGCGGTGGTGGAGATTTGACCCACAGGTTAGATTCCACTCGCGCCGATGAGCTGGGCGATCTGGCCCGGGGCTTTAATCGGTTCCTGGACAGCCAGCGCGACATGATTGGCGAAGTGCTGACCACCAGCGACCGATTGCGCACGGCGGTGGGGCAAGTGGCGCGAGTGGTGGACAACACCGCCGAACGTTCCGGCCGGCAGCAGGAAATGACCGATATGGTCGCCACCGCTGTTCATGAAATGGGCTTGACCGTGCAGGAGATCGCCCAGAACGCCGGTAACGCTGCCGTCGCTTCGCAAAGCGCGCGGGATGAGGCGACGCAAGCCAGGGAGGTGGTGGGTGGGTCGATCCGGCATATAGAAAGCATGTCTGATGAAATCGGAATCGCCGCCTCTGCGGTGGGCGAGTTGGCCAATCAGGTCGCGTCGATCGATCAGGTATTGGCGGTCATTCGCGGTATTTCCGAACAGACCAATTTGCTGGCGCTCAACGCCGCTATCGAAGCAGCGCGGGCTGGGGACATGGGGCGCGGATTGCGGTGGTGGCCGATGAAGTGCGGACTCTGGCACGGCGGACTCAGTCGTCCACTGACGAGATTCAACAGATGATCGGTAGCCTCAAGCAAGGTGCCGAGAATGCCGTGTCGTCGATGCGTACCGGGCAAGCGGCAACGGGCACGGGTGTGGAGTCAAGCCAGCGCACCGGGGCGTCGTTGACCGCGATTACGGGCCAGGTCGAGCGAATCAGCGACATGAACCATCAGGTGGCGACGGCGACTGAAGAGCAGTCGGCGGTGACGGAGGAGATCAACCGCAATGTGCAGGGGATTTCCGATCTGGCCCGGGCGACGGCTGGCGAAGTGAGGGCGTGCCGTGAGGACTGTCAGACGTTGCAGCGGTTGGCGGATGATCTGGCGCGGCAGATGGGTGGGTTCAAGTTGAGCTGATGAGTTGTCTTTGCCGGCCTCTTCGCGAGCAAGCTCGCTCCCACATTTGACCGCGCACTCTGGTCGAACGCGGGCCACTGTGGGAGCGGGCTTGCTCGCGAATGGATTTCAGCAGCATAACAAGTCTTCAGTTAGAACCACTTATCCTGCATCCCCAGGCACACATCATCCCGAGCCTCAAGAATCGCCAGTTCATGATGGCAACCCGGCACTTCCCATGTCAGGAAATACCGCGCCGCCTGCAGCTTGCCTTTATAGAAGTTCACATCCGCCGCATTACCCTTGACCAACCCTTCCTCGGCCCGAATCGCCTGTTCCAGCCAGCGCCAGCCAATCACCGTATGCCCGAACACTTTCAAGTACAGCGCCGAGTTCGCCAGGCTGCTGTTGACCTTGCCGTGCCCCAGATCCGTCAGCAGGCCGATGGTCACCGTTTGCAGGCGCGCCACCAGTTTCTCCAAGGGCTCGCGCAACCTGGTCAGCGACTTATGTGCCTGCGCCCGTTCGGCCGTGTCGGCGATCAGGCGGATCAATTGCTTGAGCCCCGCGCCACCGTTCTGCGCCAGTTTTCGCCCCAGCAAATCCAGCGACTGAATGCCGTGTGTGCCCTCATGGATCGGATTCAGGCGGTTGTCGCGGTAATACTGCTCCACCGGATATTCACGGGTATAACCATGACCGCCAAGAATCTGGATCGCCAGTTCGTTGGCCTTCAAGCAAAACTCCGATGGCCAGGATTTGACAATCGGCGTCAGCAAATCCAGCAGCTCATGGGCTTGTTTGCGCTCGGCTTCGGTCTCAAGCGTGGTGGTGTCATCGAACAGCCGTGCGGCGTATAGCCCGAGGTCGAACGAACCCTCGACGTAAGCCTTCTGCGTCAGCAACATGCGTTTAACGTCGGCATGCTGAATGATCGCCACCGGCGCAGTGCTCGGGTCCTTACTGTCCGGCACGCGACCTTGTGGACGTTCGCGGGCGTATTCCAGCGAGTACAGATAACCGGCGTAACCGAGCATTACCGCGCCCATGCCGACGCCGATCCGCGCCTCGTTCATCATCTGGAACATGTAGCTCAACCCGTGGTGCGGCTTGCCCACCAGGTAGCCGACACACTCGCCGTTGTCACCGAAGTTCAGCGCGGTGGAGGTGGTGCCGCGCCAGCCCATCTTGTGAAACAGCCCTGCCAGCAGTACGTCGTTGCGCTTGCCCAGGCTGCCGTCATCGTTGACCAGAAACTTGGGCACGATAAATAGCGAGATTCCCTTCACGCCGGCCGGTGCATCCGGCAACTTGGCCAGGACCATGTGCACGATGTTTTCCGACAGCGGGTGATCGCCCCCGGAGATGAAAATCTTGTTGCCCTTGAGTCGATAGGTGCCGTCGGACGCCGGCTCGGCACGGGTACGAATATCCGACAACGACGAACCGGCATGCGGTTCGGTCAGGGCCATGGTGCCGAAGAAGCGTCCGTCGATCATCGGCTGCAGGAAACGCTGCTTTTGTTCATCGGTGCCGAAACTTTCAATCAGGTTGGCCGCGCCCATGGTCAAAAACGGGTAGGAGGTCGATGCCGCGTTGGCCGATTGGAAGTGGGCGAAACAGGCCTGGGACAGCAGGGTAGGGAGCTGCATGCCGCCTGCGTCGAAACTGCGCGCCGCATTGAGGAAGCCGGCTTCGAGGAAAGCATCCACCGCGGGCTTCACTTCCGGAATCAGAATGGCCTGGCCGTCTTCGTAGCGTGGCTCGTTTTCATCGCCCTTGCGGTTGTGTGGGGCGAAGAATTTCTCGGCGATGCTGCGCGCGGTACCGATGGCGGCATCGAAGGTTTCGCGGTTGTGTTCGGCAAACCGCTCGCGCCGGGTCAGGCCCTCGGCATCGAGGACTTCATACAGCTCGAAAGCCAGATTGCGGGAACTGAGCAGCGTCTCGGACATGGCGGCCTACCTTTTTTTGGGTTGGACCGAGTCTAGGCGTGGGGAGGGCGGGGTGAACAGGATGATTGATGTGGGTGATGGTGGGGTGCAGGCGCCGCTGATCAAATGTGGGAGCGGCGGTGCGACGATTCGACTTGCTCGCGAATGCGGCTTAACAGTCAATGTTGATGTCGACTGACACTCCGCCTTCGCGAGCAAGCCCGCTCCCACAAGGGGTTTTGCATTCCAGGCATCCATTGCGGGCGCCTGGCTTTGAAGCGGTTTAGCCGATCGTCATCAAGCTGGCGTTACCACCCGCCGCAGCGGTGTTAACACTCAACGCCCGCTCGATCACCAGGCGCTCCAGCGCAATGCTGGTTTCACCTTGCGACAAACCATGAACGCCAACGATGGCACCGGCACGCTTGGCCACTTGCTGGCACACCGCACGCAACTGATCGGAATGGCCATGATGCAGAACCGCATCAAACACCACTTCGTCCTTGTTCCAGTCAGCCACCAGCTTGATGCGTGCCTGAATTTCCTTAGGCAGGCGTGCGAACAAGGCCTTGGTCAGGTCAGCTTCCGGCCATACCGCCGAACCGCCCACCGCCAACACCGCTGCCAGTTGGGTCAGCAGATCGCCTTCGACTTCCGCCAGGCACAGCACGTGCTCGCGCGGCAGGATCGCGTAGCTGTTGCGTTCGCCAGTCGGGCCCGCCAGAACACGGGTAATCCCGCTTTGCGATTGCGCCGCGAACTGCGCGCACAGGGTGCTCAGGTCGGCGAATTTGTTGCTGTCGGCCCAAGCCTTCAGGGTCGACAGCGGTTTGCTCATGGCATCGCGCAGACGAACATCCGGTGCAGTGATGGCGTCGCCACGAGCGAAGGATTGTTCGATTGCATCGGTAGGACGCGTCGACAGCAGACGGTACAGGTACAGCGGACCACCGGCTTTCGGGCCAGTCCCCGACAAACCTTCGCCGCCAAACGGTTGCACGCCCACCACGGCACCCACAATGTTGCGGTTCACATAGACGTTACCGGCGTTGACGTTGTCGATCACCTTGGCGATGGTCTCGTCGATACGGGTGTGCACGCCCAGCGTCAGGCCATAGCCGGAAGCATTGATCTGAGCAATCAGCTGATCGATGTCTTTGCGCTTGTAGCGAACCACGTGCAGTACCGGGCCGAAGATCTCCCGTTGCAGCTCGTCGAAGCTTTCCAGTTCAATCAAGGTTGGCATCACGAAGGTGCCGCGCTTGACTTCGTCGGTATTGGCGATAGCCACCTGGTACACGCTGCGACCTTTGTCGCGCATGCCCTGGATGTGCTTGTCGATGCCCGCCTTGGCTTCGGCGTCGATCACCGGGCCGATGTCCACGGACAAGCGCTCCGGGTTGCCGAGACGGCATTCGGCCATGGCACCCTTGAGCATTTCGATGACGCGGTCAGCGGAATCTTCCTGCAGGCACAGTACGCGCAGTGCCGAGCAACGTTGGCCGGCGCTGTCGAAGGCCGACGATACGACGTCGATCACCACTTGTTCAGTCAGCGCCGAAGAGTCGACGATCATCGCATTCTGGCCACCGGTTTCGGCGATCAGCGGGATCGGCCGACCTTGAGCATCCAGACGACCCGCGACGTTGCGTTGCAGCAAGCGAGCAACTTCGGTGGAACCAGTGAACATCACGCCTTTGACCCGATCGTCGCCGACCAGACGGGCGCCAACGGTTTCGCCACGGCCCGGCAGCAGTTGCAGCACGCCTTGCGGAATCCCGGCTTCGAGCAGCAAGCGCACGGCTTGAGCAGCCACCAGCGGGGTTTGTTCCGCAGGTTTGGCCAGAACCGGGTTACCGGCGGCCAGTGCCGCAGCGACTTGGCCGCTGAAGATTGCCAGCGGGAAGTTCCACGGGCTGATGCAGACCACCGGGCCCAATGGGCGGTGGGCGTCGTTGCTGAAATCGTTGCGGGCCTGCACCGCGTAGTAACGCAGGAAGTCCACGGCTTCACGCACTTCGGCGATGGCGTTGGCGAAGGTCTTGCCGGCTTCACGAGCCAGCAGGCCCATCAGCGGCTGAATCTCGCCTTCCATCAAATCGGCGGCACGTTCCAGGATCGCGGCACGTTCGGCGGGCGGGGTGGCCTGCCAGATTGGCGCAGCATTCAGGGCGCACTGGATCGCGTTGTCGACGTCGTCGACGGTGGCTTCTTGCACATGGCCTACTACGTCACGCAGATCGGACGGGTTCAGCACCGGTGCAGGGGTTTCAGTGCTGGAGACGCAACCGAGCATCGGCGCGGCTTTCCAGTGGTTATGAGCAGTGGCCAGCAGGGCGCAGGACAGCGAAGCCAGACGATGTTCGTTGGCCATGTCGATGCCGCTGGAGTTGGCGCGCTCGGCACCATAAAGATCACGCGGCAGCGGGATACGCGGGTGCGGCAGGCCGAAGCCGCCTTCCAGCGTCGCCATCTGCTCGATGCTGGCCACTGGATCGGCCACCAGCTCCTGAATCGAAATGGACTGGTCGGCGATGCGGTTGACGAACGAGGTGTTCGCGCCGTTTTCCAGCAGGCGACGGACCAGGTACGCCAACAGTGTTTCGTGGGTGCCGACCGGTGCGTACACGCGGCACGGACGGTTCAGCTTGCCTTCGGAAACCTTGCCTACAACCTGTTCGTACAGCGGTTCACCCATGCCGTGCAGGCACTGGAACTCGTACTGGCCGGGGTAATAGTTCTGACCGGCGATGTGGTAAATGGCCGACAGGGTGTGGGCGTTGTGCGTGGCGAACTGCGGGTAGATGACTTCCGGTACCGAGAGCAGTTTGCGGGCGCAGGCAATGTAGGACACGTCGGTGTACACCTTGCGGGTGTAGACCGGATAGCCTTCCAGGCCTTCGACCTGGGCGCGCTTGATTTCGCTGTCCCAGTACGCGCCTTTCACCAGGCGGATCATCAAGCGATGACGGCTGCGACGAGCCAGGTCGATCACGTAGTCGATCACGTAAGGGCAACGCTTCTGGTAAGCCTGGATCACGAAACCGATACCGTTCCAGCCGGTCAGTTGCGGCTCGAAGCATAGGCGCTCCAGCAGATCCAGGGACAGTTCGAGGCGGTCGGCTTCTTCGGCATCGATGTTCAGGCCGATGTCGTATTGCTTGGCCAGCAGCGTCAGCGACAGCAGGCGCGGATACAGCTCGTCCATCACGCGCTCGTACTGCGCACGGCTGTAACGCGGGTGCAGGGCCGACAGCTTGATGGAAATACCCGGGCCTTCATAAATCCCACGACCGTGGGACGCTTTGCCGATCGAATGGATGGCTTGTTCGTACGAGGCCAGGTACTTCTGGGCGTCATGTTCGGTGAGTGCAGCTTCACCCAGCATGTCGTAGGAGTAACGGAAGCCCTTGGCTTCGAACTTGCTGGCGTTGGCCAGGGCTTCGGCGATGGTTTCGCCGGTGACGAACTGCTCGCCCATCAGGCGCATGGCCATGTCGACGCCCTTGCGGATCATCGGTTCGCCGCTCTTGCCGATGATGCGGCTCAGGGACGAAGTCAGGCCGGCTTCGTTGTGGGTGGCGACCAGCTTGCCGGTCAGCAGCAAACCCCAGGTGGCGGCGTTGACGAACAGCGACGGGCTGTTGCCCAGGTGCGGGTGCCAGTTGCCGGTGCTGATCTTGTCGCGGATCAGCGCGTCGCGGGTGCCTTTGTCCGGGATGCGCAGCAGCGCTTCGGCCAGGCACATCAGCGCCACGCCTTCCTGGGACGACAGGGAAAACTCTTGCAGCAAGCCTTGAACGATACCGGCACGGCCGCCGGCGCTCTTTTGATTGCGCAGTTTCTCGGCAATCGAGGCGGCGAGTTTGTTGGTGGCTTCGGCCATCGCCGCCGGCAGGCGAGCCTGTTCGATCAGCATCGGCACCACTTCGGGTTCCGGGCGACGGTAGGCGGCGGTGATCGAAGCGCGCAGCACCGATTGCGGCAGGATGCTTTCGGCAAACTCAAGGAAGCACTGATGGGCGTGATCCAGCGGTACGTCGACGGCTTCGTCGGAATCCTTGGTCAAACCGTTCAGCTCGGACAGGGTTGCACCACCCTCGAGTTTTTCCAGGTAATTGAAAATTGCCTGCTTGATCAGCCAGTGCGGCGTGCGATCAATCGAGGTCGCGGCAGCCTTGAGGCGTTCGCGGGTCGGGTCGTCAAGTTTGACCCCAAGGGTGGTGGTAGCCATATTTTTATCCTCATGTTTGCCACGACCGCGTGGCATCAGCTGGCGGCAAGATTAGCTGCGCAACTGGCGAGGTGCAACCGGGTGCAACCCTTTTTTTGTCGGAATGTTTCGCAGCTCGTCAGGAAATTAATTCCGATTTTGCCGTGGCCTTTCCTGTTTGGTGCATTTACTTCTAGTAATGAGCTTCGACTGCCCTAAAAGGGCGCAAAAACAAGGCTTTTTTCGATAAATCCGACTAGGTGCAACTTATTCTCGAGAAACTGGTTGCACCTTATTTGCTTTGTTGAATAGCATTCGCGCCCAAGGTGCAACCGGTCATAAAAGGCAGGTGTACCGGCTGATGGCTTTCCTGGGGAAACATCAGTCATAAATGCGCGGGATCCGGAATCGTCTGTCGAACGTCGTCGTTTGCGTGCGGTTCACCAGCCGCCGCTACATAAAAACAAAGCCAGGGCGTAACTTAATGAGCGTTAGCAATCCAACCCTGATCACGTTCGTGATCTATATCGCAGCAATGGTGCTGATCGGCTTCATGGCCTATCGCTCCACCAATAACCTTTCCGACTACATTCTGGGCGGTCGTAGCCTGGGCAGTGTCGTGACGGCATTGTCCGCCGGCGCCTCCGACATGAGCGGCTGGTTGTTGATGGGCCTGCCGGGCGCCATCTACATGTCCGGTCTGTCCGAAAGCTGGATCGCCATCGGCCTGATCATCGGTGCTTACCTGAACTGGCTGTTCGTTGCCGGTCGTCTGCGCGTGCAAACCGAGCACAACGGCGATGCACTGACCCTGCCGGATTACTTCTCCAGCCGTTTCGAAGACAAAAGCGGCCTGCTGCGGATCATCTCCGCGGTCGTGATCCTGGTGTTCTTCACCATCTACTGCGCCTCCGGCATTGTGGCCGGCGCCCGTCTGTTCGAAAGCACCTTTGGCATGTCCTACGAGACGGCGCTGTGGGCCGGTGCTGCGGCGACGATTGCCTACACCTTTGTCGGTGGTTTCCTGGCTGTCAGCTGGACTGACACCGTACAAGCCACGCTGATGATCTTCGCCCTGTTGCTGACGCCGATCATCGTGCTGCTGGCCACCGGCGGCGTCGACACCACGTTCCTGGCCATCGAAGCGCAAGACCCAAGCAACTTCGACATGCTGAAAAACACCACCTTCATCGGCATCATCTCGCTGATGGGCTGGGGCCTGGGCTACTTCGGCCAGCCGCACATCCTGGCGCGCTTCATGGCGGCGGATTCGGTGAAATCGATTGCCAAGGCACGTCGCATCTCCATGGCCTGGATGATCCTGTGCCTGTGTGGCACCGTGGCGGTGGGCTTCTTTGGTATTGCTTACTTCTCGGCGAACCCTGACTTGGCCGGTCCCGTGACCGAAAACCCCGAGCGTGTGTTCATCGAACTGGCGAAAATCCTGTTCAATCCGTGGGTCGCCGGTGTGCTGTTGTCGGCCATTCTGGCGGCGGTGATGAGTACCTTGAGCTGCCAGCTGCTGGTGTGCTCCAGCGCCCTGACCGAAGACTTCTACAAAACCTTCCTGCGTAAAACCGCTTCCCAGGTTGAACTGGTCTGGGTCGGTCGCGCCATGGTGCTGCTGGTTGCCCTGATCGCTATCGCGTTGGCCTCCAACCCGGAAAACCGCGTATTGGGTCTGGTCAGCTACGCCTGGGCCGGCTTCGGTGCCGCGTTCGGCCCGGTCGTCCTGATCTCCGTGATCTGGAAAGACATGACCCGCAACGGCGCACTGGCCGGTATCCTGGTCGGCGCGATCACCGTGATCGTGTGGAAACACTTCGAGTTGCTGGGCCTGTACGAGATCATCCCGGGCTTCATCTTCGCCAGCCTGGCGATCTACATCGTCAGCAAGCTGGGCGCGCCGACTGCCGGCATGCTGCAGCGCTTCGCTGCGGCCGAGGCAGATTTCCGCCTGAACAAGTGATGGGGATGAGCTGAAGCCCTGACCTTTCGCCGAACATGAAAACGGCCCGCCTCCCTCTGGAGGCGGGCCGTTTTTTTTGTTTTTTCAGTGGGCGAGCGATTTTCTTCGGCAGGTCCGACAGGGGGCGATGAGCTCATGGCCGCCGCTCGGAGTGCCCGCTCAGCCGCGAACCCCTGACGTCCAGCCCCGTACAAGGTAAACTTGCCGCCCTTCGCAGGAGCAACCATGAATTATCGCCACGCCTTCCATGCCGGCAATCACGCCGACGTGTTCAAACACCTGACCTTGACCCGCCTCATCGCCTTGATGTCGCGCAAGGAGCAGCCGTTTGCCTATCTCGACACTCACGCCGGCATTGGTCTGTACGACCTTCAAGGCGATCAGGCCAGCCGTACCGGCGAGTACCTGGAAGGCATTGCGCGTTTGTGGGATCAGCCGGATCTGCCGATCCTGACGGCTGATTACATGCAGGTCCTGCACGAGATGAACCCGGATGGCCAGTTGCGCTATTACCCGGGGTCGCCGGAGTTGGCGCGGCGCCTGACCCGGCCGCAGGACCGGGTGTTGCTGAACGAGAAACACCCCGAAGATGGTGTGTTGCTCAAGGACAACATGAAGGGCGATCGTCGGGTGAAGGTGCATCTGGGCGAAGGCTGGCATGTGCCGCGGGCGATGTTGCCGGTGCCGGAGAAGCGCGCGGTGATGTTGATTGATCCGCCGTTCGAGCAGCTCGATGAGATGCAGCGTTGCGCGGCGTCGTTGAAAGAGGCGATCGGCCGGATGCGCCAGACGGTGGCGGCGATCTGGTATCCGGTGAAGGACCAGCGCCTGTTGCGGCGTTTCTATCAGGATCTGGCGGGAACCGGCGCGCCGAAATTGTTGCGCGTGGAGTTGCTGGTGCATCCGCTGGATACGCCAAACAGCCTCAATGGCTCGGGGTTGGCGATTGCCAATCCGCCGTGGGGGCTGGAAGAGGAGTTGCGTGAGTTGCTGCCGTGGTTGTCCAAGAAGCTTGGGCAGACCCAGGGTGGGTGGCAGATGGATTGGTTGATTGCCGAATAGGGTGAATCAACGGCAAGATCAAAAGATCGCAGCCTTCGGCAGCGCCTACAGGGGTGTTGTGTCGATCACAAAATGTGGGCGGACGCATAATTCTGTAGGAGCCGGCTTGCTGGCGAAGGCGTCTTCATGGGCAATGCAAGACTTGAGGCCGCCTTCGCTGGCAAGCCAGCTCCTACAAGAGCGGGCTTGCCAGCGATGCTTTTCAGGGCCCGAAAGTCAGATCGGGCAGGTCACGCCTGTACCGCCAATCCCGCAATACCCTTCTGGATTCTTGGCCAGATACTGCTGGTGATACGTCTCGGCGAAGTAGACCGTCGGGGCTTCGTCGATTTCGGTGGTGATGGTGCCTTTGCCGGCCTTGGTCAGTTCGGTCTGGAACACCTGCGCGCTGCGCTTGGCGGCTGCCAGTTGGTCCGGGTTGGTGGCGTAGATCACCGAGCGATACTGCGTGCCGATATCGTTGCCTTGGCGCATGCCCTGGGTCGGGTTGTGCAGTTCCCAGAACATCTTCAGCAGCTCGTCGTAGCTGACTTTTTCCGGCTCGTAGACCACGAGCACGACTTCGGTGTGCCCGGTCAGGCCCGAGCAGACTTCTTCATAGGTCGGATTAGGCGTGAAACCACCGGCATACCCCACCACGGTGCTGACTACGCCTTCACGCTGCCAGAAGCGACGCTCCGCACCCCAAAAGCAACCCAGGCCGAAGATTGCAAAGTCGACATTGGTGGCGAACGGACCCAGTAGCGGGGCGTCGTGGACGAAATGTTTTTCCGGCAGGGACATTGGCGTTTCACGGCCGGGCAGGGCTTGTTCTTTGGTAGGGAGCACGTTTTTGTTTACCAGGATTTCCGAGCGCAGAACCATTATCAGTCCTCTCAATCAGGTTGGAATGTTGATACGCAGACCGCCAGTGTGCCCAATGCCGTCCAGTTACGCACTATCTCTGTGGGGGCAACCTCGCTCCCACAGGGATTGCTTGCGGTGTGCTCAGGCGATCGGGCCACGCGGGTAGCGTTTGAGCTTTTCGATCAGCTCGCTGCCCGGAATTGGTCGGTCGAACAGGTAGCCCTGGCCGACGTCGCAGCGGTGGCGGCGCAGAAAGGCCAACTGCTCGGCCGTCTCGATGCCTTCAGCCACGACCTTGAGTTTCAGGTTGTGGGCCATGGCGATCACCGCGGAGGTGATTTCCATGTCGTCCTGGTTATCCGGAATTTCGTGGATGAAGCTTCGATCGATCTTGATGATGTCGATCGGGAATTTTTTCAAGTAACTGAGCGACGAGTAACCGGTGCCGAAGTCGTCCATGGCCAGGGTCAGGCCCAGGCGCTTGAGCTGGTCGAGCTGCAGATGGGTGTCTTCGGTGGCTTCCAGCAGCAGGCCTTCCGTCAACTCAAGCTCCAGCAGGTTTGCCGGCAGCGCTTCTTCCTTGAGGATGCTGGCGATGGATGCCACCAGGTCCGGGTCGGAGAACTGTTTGGGCGACAGGTTGATCGCCACCTGAAGATTGCCCAGGCCAGCGGCCGTCAGGTCCTTGCTCATGCGGCAGGCCTGGCGGGCGATCCACTTGCCGATCGGAATGATCAGGCCGGTTTCTTCGGCGACGCTGATGAACTGATCCGGGCGGATCATGCCTTTTTCCGGATGGTTCCAGCGCAGCAAGGCTTCCATGCCCAGCAGGCGACCGCTGCGCAGGCAGAGCTTGGGTTGATAAAACACCTCCAGTTCGTTCTGGGCCAGGGCGCGGCGCAGGTTGTTCTCGACGAACAACTTATAGCTGGCCTCGGCGTTCAACGCTTCGGTGAACACCTGAACCTGATGTTTACCGTTGGCCTTGGCCTTGTGCAGCGCCAGCCCGGCGTTGCGCATCAGGGTCTGCGGGTCGCGTCCGTGCAGCGGCGCGCAGGCCAGGCCCACGGAGCCGGTGACGCTGATCAATTGGTTGTCGACGAACATCGGCTTGTCGAGGGTCGCCAGTAACTGGTTGGCAACTTGCAGGCCAGCCGAGATGTCGGTGTTGTCCAGCAGCACCGCGAATTCGTTACTGGCAAAGCGTGCCAGGCTGCCGCTCGGGCTCAGGCTGTTGCGCAGCCGCCGGGCCAGGCTGATCAGCAACTTGTCACCGGTTTGATGGCCAAGGCTGTCGTTGATCCGCTTGAAGTTGTCGATGTCCACCAGCAACAGGCTGATCGGCGTATCGCTGTCTCGGGCGAAGCGTTCATCGAGGTTGCGGATGAACGCCGGACGGTTGCCGAGGTTGGTCAGGTTGTCGGTGTAAGCCAGGCGCTCGATGCGCTGCTGGGCAAGCTTGGTCTGGGTAATGTCTTCATAGATGCCGATGTAATGGGTCAGCTCGCGGTTGTCACCGTAGACTTTGGAAATCGACAACTGACCCCAGTAGGGTTCGAGGTTTTTGCGCCGGCTTTTGAATTCGCCCTGCCAACTGTTGCTCATGGTCAGCGCCGAGGGCGCGTCAAACAGCAGTTCGCTGAGATTTTCCAGCGCCGGCAATTCCGACAGCCGCTGGCCGTGGACTTCGTCGGTGGTGTACTGGGTGATCGCCGTGAAGCTTGGGTTGACGTACTCCACCACGCCGTCGCAATTGACCAGCAGGAAGGCGTTGGCGCTTTGTTCCACCGCGCGCTGGAACAGGTGCAAAGCGCTGGTGGCCGTGCGGCGCTTGTGGTTGTTGATCACTTGGGCGAACTGATCCGCCAGCTCGCCGGCGAAGGCGATTTCATCCGACTGCCAGGCACGGGTCGTACCGGTCTGTTCAAGGCAGAGCACGCCGACCACCTGGCCATCGACACGGATACTGGCGTCGAGCATGGCATTCACATCGCGCGGGCGCAGGCTTTGAGCCATTACCCGAGTGCGCGGGTCATGCATCGCATTGTGGGCGTCGATGGCGCGGCTGCTATGCAGGGCTTCCATGTAATCGGGGAAGTCACTGACGTCGATCGGCTCCGGCAGTTGATATTGCCGGGTGGCACGGTGATAGGCCGAGATGGGCGATAGCCGCGAACCTTCGAGGTTCCACAGGCTGGCGCAGTCGATTTCGTAGATGTCGCAGGCGCTGCGGGTGATCAGTTCGGCAGCTTCATGCAGGGAATTGTTGGCGCTGTAGCGTTGGCGGGTCAGCAGCAGGATCAGGTCTTGCTGGGCGCGCACCCGGTCCAGGTGCAGGAGCTGTTCCTGCTGGGCGCGTTGATTGAGTTCCAGGGCGAATTGCAGGCGCGAGTTCTGGGTTTCCAGATCAAGCGTCGGCAGCGTTTTTTCGCCCTCGAATAATCCGTCCACGACCATCAGGTAGCCGCGCAGCAGGTGTCGATTGTGTTGTCGGTAGGCTTCGCCCAACTCGAGCAGGCTCAGGGCGCCTTTGGCGGTGTGCAGGGTGTAGCGGATCAGGTAATGCGAGCTGCCGCTGAGTTGCTGCTGAATTGCGTCGTGCAGTCGATAGCGCGCTTCGGGCTCCATCAGGCTGGCGTAGGGTGAGTCGACCAGGGCACAAAGCTCCCTGGCCGGCTGACCAAACTGTCGTTCGCAATTGGGATCGAGAAACAGCAGCCCCCAGCTCGGTTCATTCAGCCGTTCGAAACGCAGCATGCCGAGCCGCGATGGCACAGGCAACTGCGTCACTACCTCGGCCACCATACGGCTGGTGGCATCGGGTTGGCTTTTCATAAGGGGGGAACTCGCTTCGAATATGCTGATCGCGCCGGGCTCTCGCCCTCTTTACTGTTGCTTGTCGCAGGCTGCGATATTTTCTGGCTTAACGCAATCTGATATGTGTCGATTGCAGCAGATTGCCGTCCCGGTCGTGATAACTGGCGCGGATCTGTTCTGTGTCGACGATCAGGTAGGCGATGCCATCTACAAATGTAGGAAAGAGGTTTCACCAGGCAAAAAAAGCCCCGCCAAATGGGCGGGGTTGAGGTACGAGCGTGGCGCTCGGAAACGTGGAACGCAACGGGCCCTCCCGTGAAGGAGGGCCGGTCGGTGCTACAGCAGGATGGTGCGGATGTCCGCCAGCAGGTCGCTCAGACGCTTGGTGAAGCGTGCAGCAGCGGCGCCGTTGATCACACGGTGATCGTAGGACAGCGACAGTGGCAGCATCAGTTTCGGCTGGAAGGCTTTGCCGTCCCAGACTGGCTGGATGGTTGCCTTGGAAACACCGAGGATCGCCACTTCCGGCGCGTTGACGATCGGCGTGAAGCCGGTGCCGCCAATGTGGCCGAGGCTGGAAATGGTGAAGCAGGCGCCTTGCATGTCGTCCGCGGTGAGCTTCTTGTCGCGGGCTTTGGCGGCCAGCACGGCGGCTTCGGCTGCCAGTTGCAACAGGCTCTTCTGATCGACGTTCTTGATGACCGGTACCAGCAGGCCATCCGGGGTGTCGACCGCGAAGCCGATGTTCACGTACTTCTTGCGGATGATTGCCTTGCCGCTTGGTGCCAGCGAACTGTTGAAGTCCGGCAGTTCCTTGAGCAGGTGCGCGCAGGATTTGAGCAGCAGCGGCAGGATGGTCAGCTTGACGCCAGCCTTTTCTGCAACGGCTTTCTGAGCGACACGGAACGCTTCCAGCTCGGTGATATCCGCCGAGTCGAACTGAGTCACGTGCGGGATGTTCAACCAGCTGCGGTGCAGGCTCGACGCGCCGATTTGCATCAGGCGAGTCATCGGCACTTCTTCGATTTCGCCGAAGCGGCTGAAGTCGACGACCGGAATCGGCGGGATGCCCGCGCCGCCGGTTGCGCCGGCAGCGGCGGCCGGTGCTTCCTTGGCCTTCTGCATCATGGCTTTGACGTAAACCTGCACGTCTTCTTTCAAGATGCGACCGTGCGGACCGCTTGCGCCGACTGCGTTCAGCTCGACACCGAATTCACGGGCCAGTTGGCGTACTGCCGGGCCTGCGTGAACCTTGGCGCCCGGCTTGGCCGGTGCAGCTGCAGGTGCGGCAGGTGCCGCAGCAGCGGCCGCCGGAGCGGCTTCAGTTTTGGCAGCAGCAGGTGCGGCAGCGGCTGGAGCCGGAGCAGCAGCCGGAGCAGCGCCTTTGACTTTCAGCTTCAGGATCAGGTCGCCGGTACCGACTTCGTCGTCCAGCTTGATGGAAATGCTTTCCACCACGCCAGCGGCAGGCGATGGAATTTCCATGCTCGCCTTGTCGGATTCCAGGGTGATCAGCGACTGGTCGGCTTCAACGGTGTCGCCGGCCTTGACCAGGACTTCGATGATCTTGGCCTTGCCTGCCGAACCGATGTCCGGGACGTGAATGTCCTGAACACTGTCGGCAACCTGTGCCGCCGGGGCCGACGACGGCAGGCGCCGGAGCAGCGGCAGCAGGCGCAGCGGCTTGAGCTGGCGCGGCCGCAGCCGGAGCAGCGGCACCTGCCACTTCCAGATCCAGGATCAGGTCGCCGGTACCGACTTCGTCGTTGAGCTTGACGCTGATGGCCTTGACCACGCCAGCGGCGGGCGAAGGGATTTCCATGCTGGCCTTGTCGGATTCCAGGGTGATCAGCGACTGATCAGCCTCGACGGTGTCGCCGACCTTGACCTGGATCTCGATGATCTGGGCCTTGCCCGACGAACCGATGTCCGGCACGTGCACTTGCTGAACCGAAGCGGCAGCAGGCGCAGCAGCAGGAGCGGCCGGCGCAGGAGCGGCAGCCGGTTCAGCCTTGGCGGCTGGCGCAGGGGCCGCAGCAGCCGCAGGGGCCGCATCAGCGGCACCTTCGACTTCCAGCTCCAGCAGTTCGTCGCCTTCTTTCAGGCGATCGCCCAGCTTCACTTTCAGGCTTTTGACGATGCCGGCCTTGGGAGCAGGAATTTCCATGCTCGCCTTGTCCGACTCAAGCGTCAGAATGCTCTGGTCGGCTTCGACACGGTCGCCGACCTTAACAAACAGTTCAATTACTTCACCTTCACCGCTGCCGATGTCAGGTACGCGAATGAGTTCGCTCACAGAGTGTCTCCTCAGCAGTCCAGTGGGTTGCGTTTTTCCGGGTTGATCCCGAACTTGGCGATGGCTTCAGACACCACCTTGGGTTCGATATCACCACGGTCAGCCAAGGCTTCCAGGGCTGCCAACACCACGAAATGACGGTCGACTTCGAAGAAGTGACGCAGCTTCTTGCGGCTGTCACTGCGGCCGAAACCGTCGGTGCCCAGGACTTTGAATTCCTTGGACGGGACCCACTGACGAATTTGCTCAGCGAACAGCTTCATGTAGTCGGTAGACGCGATCACCGGACCTTTACGGCCGTTCAGGCACTCTTCGACATAGCTCAGTTTAGGCTTCTGGCCCGGGTGCAGACGGTTGCTGCGCTCGACGGCCAGGCCATCGCGACGCAGTTCGTTGAAGCTGGTAACGCTCCAGACGTCAGCGCCGACGTTGAACTGTTCACGCAGAATCTTCGCCGCTTCACGGACTTCACGCAGGATGGTGCCGGAGCCCATCAGCTGAACGTGGTGCGCCGCTTCGCGGGTGTCTTCTTCGAGCAGGTACATGCCCTTGATGATGCCTTCTTCGACACCGGCCGGCATGGCTGGCTGCTGGTAAGACTCGTTCATCACGGTGATGTAGTAGAAGACGTCCTGTTGCTGTTCGGTCATCTTCTTCATGCCGTCCTGGATGATCACCGCCAGCTCGTAGCCGTAGGTTGGATCAAAGGTGCGGCAGTTCGGGATGGTGGCAGCCAGGATGTGGCTGTGACCGTCTTCGTGTTGCAGGCCTTCGCCGTTCAGCGTAGTCCGGCCGGCGGTGCCGCCGATCAGGAAGCCACGGGTGCGGCTGTCGCCAGCGGCCCAGGCCAGGTCGCCGATACGCTGGAAGCCGAACATCGAGTAGAAGATGTAGAACGGCAGCATCGGCTGGTTGTGGCTGGAGTACGAAGTACCGGCAGCGATGAAGGAGCTCATGGCGCCCGCTTCGTTGATGCCTTCTTCGAGAATCTGGCCCTTCTTGTCTTCCTTGTAGAACATCACCTGGTCTTTATCGACTGGCTCGTAGAGCTGGCCGACGGAGGAGTAGATGCCCAGCTGGCGGAACATGCCTTCCATACCGAAGGTACGGGCTTCGTCCGGGATGATCGGAACGATGCGCGAACCGATTTCCTTGTCCTTGACCAGCTGCGCGAGGATCCGCACGAAGGCCATGGTGGTGGAGATTTCACGGTCGCCCGAGCCGTCCAGGATTGCCTTGAGGGTATCCAGCGGTGGCGTCGGGATGTCGAAGCTCTTGGCGCGGCGCTGTGGCACGAAACCGCCCAGTGCAGTGCGGCGCTCGCTCAGGTAGCGGGCTTCGGCGCTGTTTGGCTCTGGCTTGAAGAACGGCAGGTTTTCCAGCTCTTCGTCCTTGACCGGAATGTCGAAGCGATCACGGAACAACTTCAGGCTGTCGACATCGACTTTCTTGGTGTTGTGCGCGGTGTTTTTCGCTTCGCCGGCACCGGTGCCATAACCCTTGATGGTCTTGGCCAGGATGACGGTCGGTTGTTCTTTGTGGTTGACCGCTTCGTGGTATGCCGCGTAGACCTTGTACGGGTCGTGGCCGCCACGGTTGAGTTTCCAGATCTCGTCGTCGGACAGGTCTGCAACCATCGCCTTGAGTTCTGGCGTGTTGAAGAAGTGTTCACGCACGAACGCGCCGTCTTTGGCTTTGTAGTTCTGGTACTCGCCGTCGATGACTTCGTCCATGCGGCGTTGCAGGATACCGTCGACGTCTTTGGCCAGCAGTGGGTCCCAGAAACGGCCCCAGATGACTTTGGTCACGTTCCACTGAGCACCGCGGAACACGCCTTCGAGCTCCTGGATGATCTTGCCGTTGCCGCGAACCGGGCCGTCGAGGCGCTGCAGGTTGCAGTTGATGACGAAGATCAGGTTGTCGAGCTTCTCGCGGCCAGCCAGCGAGATCGCACCCAGGGATTCCGGCTCGTCGCACTCGCCGTCGCCCAGGAAGCACCAGACTTTCTGCTTGCCTTCAGGGATGAAGCCACGGGCTTCCAGGTACTTCATGAAGCGTGCCTGGTAGATCGCCTGGATCGGGCCCAGGCCCATGGATACAGTCGGGAACTGCCAGAAGTCAGGCATCAGCCAAGGGTGCGGGTAGGACGACAAGCCCTGACCGTCGACTTCCTGGCGGAAGTTGTTCATCTGGTCTTCGGTGATGCGGCCTTCCATGAACGCACGGGCGTAGACGCCTGGCGAGGTGTGGCCCTGGAAGTAGATCAGGTCGCCGCCGTGTTCGTCGGTCGGGGCCTGGAAGAAATAGTTGAAGCCGATGTCATACAGGGTCGCACTGGAGGCGAAGCTGGAGATGTGACCACCCAGGTCAGAATCTTTCAGGTTCGTACGCATTACCATGGCCATCGCGTTCCAACGTACCAGCGAGCGAATGCGGCGTTCCATGAACAGGTCGCCAGGCATGCGTGCTTCGTGGGTAACGGGGATGGTGTTGCGGTACGGCGTCGTGATGGCGTAAGGCAACTGCGAACCGCTGCGGGTCGCGAGTTCACCCATACGGGTCATCAGATAGTGAGCACGGTCTTCGCCTTCTTTGTCGAGAACCGATTCCAGGGCGTCCAGCCATTCCTGGGTTTCGACGGGATCGAGGTCTTGCATGGCTTGCTCCAGGGCGGAAAGGCTTCCAGAATCGGTTGCCTGAGTTTGCGACTGGCCTTGTGGGCAGACGGTATAAATTCTTGGATTGCCGAGAGGTTGTTCCGGCGGCGTGTAGTTTTACTACAAATCATCGGGCATTTCAGCCTTTCGAATGTATAGACGAGTAGTAAAACTACAGATGAGCGGCTTGTGGCCTCCAGCTGCGTTGTGAGAATAATCGTTAAGGTTGGTCTTTTGCCAACCGTAAAAGGTGAAAGCTTGATGCTGTCTGCCAAAAACACAGAAATTTCAGCTATTTCTAACCTTTGTTCGACAGTCGATCAGGTAGTGTGTTTTCGCAAATCACTACATGCAGCCCTCTACACGCCGATCAAGGATAGACCATGAGCCTCCCTTCGCTTGCCGAACTGCCTGCCATCCTCCTGCCGTTTGTCTCCCGCGCCGAGCAGTCGCTCCGTACGGCCGCCGCGGAGCTGGACGACGACCGGGGGCTGTCCGGCTGGACGCCTGATCGCTGGGCCCAATTCGCGCGAGTCACCGCTGCCAGCGACTTCGTGATTGAACAGAGTGCGCGCGACCCATCCATGCTGCTGGAGCTGGTGCAGTCCGGCGAACTGGACCGCGATTTTGCGCCCGGTGAATTGTGCGGGCAGATTGCGGCAGCGGTGAGCGCGGTCGAAACCGACGATGAACTCGGTCGCGTCCTGCGCCGCCAGCGCAATCGCCACCAGGTGCGGATCATCTGGCGCGACCTGACCCGTCAGGCCGATCTGGTCCAGACCTGCCGCGACCTCTCGGACATGGCCGATGCCAGCATCGATCAGGCCTATCAGTGGTTGTACTCGCGGCATTGCCAGCAATTCGGCGTGCCGACCGGCCGGCGCAGTGGCGAACCACAACAGATGGTCATTCTCGGCATGGGCAAGCTCGGCGCGGTGGAGCTCAACCTGTCGTCGGACATCGACCTGATCTTTGCCTACCCCGAAGGGGGAGAAACCGTCGGCGTGAAGCGATCGCTGGATAACCAGGAGTTTTTCATTCGGCTCGGCCAGCGTCTGATCAAGGCGCTGGACCCGATGACGGTCGATGGCTTCGTGTTCCGTGTCGACATGCGCCTGCGGCCCTACGGCTCGGCGGGCGCCTTGGTGCTGAGCTTCAACGCACTGGAGCAGTATTACCAGGACCAGGGCCGCGACTGGGAGCGCTATGCCATGATCAAGGCGCGGGTGGTGGCCGGCGATCAAGTGGCCGGCGCGCAGTTGCTCGATCTGTTGCGACCGTTCGTCTACCGGCGTTATCTGGACTTTTCGGCCATCGAAGCGCTGCGCACCATGAAGCAGCTGATCCAGCAGGAAGTCCGGCGCAAGGGCATGGCCGACAATATCAAGCTCGGCTCCGGCGGGATCCGCGAAGTCGAATTTATCGCCCAGGCCTTTCAGCTGATTCACGGTGGCCGCGACCTGAGCCTGCAGCAACGCCCTCTGTTGAACGTACTGAGCACGCTGCAAGACCAGGGTTACCTGCCGCCGGCGGTGATCAGCGAACTGCGCGAAGGCTACGAATTCCTGCGCTACACCGAACACGCCATCCAGGCGATTGCCGACCGCCAGACCCAGATGCTGCCGGACGGCGCTCAGGATCAGGCGCGCATTGCCTTTATGTTGGGTTTCGACGATTGGGCCGCTTTCCATGAGCAGCTCATGTATTGGCGCGGTCGGGTGGCGTGGCACTTCGGCCAGGTGATCGCCGACCCCGATGAAGAACAAGGCAGCGAAAGCGAAGTGGTGGTCGGCGGTGAATGGCTGCCGCTATGGGAAGAAGCCCAGAACGAAGAAGCGGCCTGCCGTCAATTGGAAGAGGGCGGTTTCACCAATGCCGCCAAGGCGCTGAAAGCCTTGGCCAGCCTGCGCGGCAGCCCGCAGTTGCGCGCCATGCAGCGCCTGGGGCGCGAGCGCCTGGATGCCTTCATCCCGCGACTGCTGGCGCAAGCCGTGGAGCACGCCAATCCCGACCTGGTGTTGGAACGGGTGCTGCCATTGGTTGAGGCCGTGGCCCGTCGTTCTGCGTACCTGGTGTTGCTGACCGAGAACCCCGGCGCGCTGCGACGCTTGCTGACCCTGTGCGCCGCGAGCCCGTGGATCGCCGAACAAATCACGCGCTTCCCGCTGCTGCTCGATGAACTGCTCAACGAAGGCCGCCTGTTCAAGCCGCCCTTGGCTCCGGAACTGGCTGCCGAGTTGCGCGAGCGCCTGACACGGATTCCCGAGGACGACCTCGAACAGCAGATGGAAGCCCTGCGGCATTTCAAGCTGGCGCACCGCTTGCGGGTGGCGGCCTCGGAAATCGCCGGCAGCCTGCCGTTGATGAAAGTCAGCGATTACCTGACCTGGCTCGCCGAAGCGATTCTCGAACAGGTATTGGCCCTGGCCTGGCGCCAGACCGTGGCCAAGTACGGCACGCCATTGCGCACCGACGGCACGGTGTGCGATCCCGGCTTTATCATTGTCGGTTACGGGAAAGTCGGCGGGCTGGAATTGGGGCATGGTTCGGACCTGGACCTGGTGTTCATCCACGACGGCGATCCGCAGGCGGAAACCGACGGGCCCAAGCCTATCGATGGCGCCCAGTTCTTCACGCGGCTCGGGCAGCGGATCATTCATTTGCTGACGACCCAGACCAACTCCGGTCAGCTCTACGAAGTGGATATGCGTCTGCGTCCGTCCGGTGCTTCGGGATTGCTGGTGAGTTCCCTGGGGGCGTTTGCCCGTTATCAGGAAAACGAAGCCTGGACCTGGGAACACCAGGCATTGGTACGGGCGCGGGTACTGGTGGGCAGTGAGGATGTCGGCCGGGCGTTCGAGAAAGTCCGTGCCGCGGTGTTGGGCAAATCACGCGACCTGGCGACCTTGCGGCAGGAGGTCAGCGAAATGCGCGCCAAGATGCGCGATAACCTCGGCAGCAAGAGCACCGCGGCAGGCACCGGGGCAAATGCCTTCGAGGCCACGGCGCCATTCGATCTCAAGCAAGACGCCGGAGGTATCGTCGATATTGAATTTATGGTGCAATACGCGGCTCTGGCATGGTCGCAAACGCACCCGTCATTGCTGCGCTGGACCGATAACATCCGCATTCTGGAGGGGTTGGAGGAGGACGGGTTGATGCCCGCCGAAGACGCCAGCCTGTTGCGTGAGGCCTATAAAGCCTACCGCTCCGCCGCCCACCGGCAGGCCTTGCAGAAGGACCCCGGGGTGATTCCCGGTGACCAGTTCGCGGACGAACGACGGCAGGTACTGCGGATCTGGCGTGAGTTGGGATTGTAGGAGCGAGCTTGCTCGCGATGGTCGTTAACGATGACTCGGCTAACCTGATACCCCGCGGTGTGCTCAGGTTCATCGCGAGCAAGCTCGCTCCTACAGTAGATCTGCAGTGTTTTGTAGAGTTCTCGAGGCGGGGAGGCGTATGCCTCCCCGGTTCGTTTATGGAAACCACATGAAAATTCTGATCGTTGGGCCCAGTTGGGTCGGTGACATGGTGATGGCGCAGACACTTTTTCAGTGTCTCAAGCAACGACACCCGCACTGCGAAATCGACGTGCTGGCCCCCGAGTGGAGCCGGCCGATTCTCGAGCGCATGCCCGAAGTGCGCCAGGCCTTGAGCTTTCCGCTCGGCCACGGCGCCCTGGAGCTGGCGACCCGTCGACGCATCGGCAAATCCCTGGCCGGCCAGTACGACCAGGCGATCCTGTTGCCCAATTCCCTGAAGTCGGCGCTGGTGCCGTTCTTCGCCGGCATCCCGAAACGCACCGGCTGGCGTGGCGAGTTCCGTTATGGCCTGCTCAATGACGTGCGCACGCTGGACAAAGAGCGTTACCCGTTGATGATCGAGCGCTTCATGGCCCTGGCTTACGAGCCCGGCCTTGATCTGCCCAAGCCCTATCCACGGCCGAGCCTGCAAATCGATCCGGTCAGCCGGGAAGCGGCACTGGTCAAGTTCGGCCTGGCCCTCGACCGTCCGGTGTTGGCGCTGTGCCCCGGTGCCGAGTTCGGCGAATCCAAGCGCTGGCCTTCCGAGCACTACGCCAAGGTCGCCGAAGTGAAAATTCGTGAAGGCTGGCAGGTCTGGCTGTTCGGTTCGAAGAACGATCACGCCGTCGGTGAAGACATCCGGTCGCGGCTGATTCCAGGCTTGCGCGAAGAGTCGGTGAACCTCAGCGGCGACACGTCGCTGGCCGAAGCCATCGACCTGATGTCCTGCGCCGATTCGGTAGTCTCCAACGACTCCGGCCTGATGCATGTCGCTGCCGCGCTGAATCGCCCGTTGGTGGCGGTCTACGGCTCGACCTCGCCGGGCTTCACGCCACCATTGGCCGAACACGTCGAGATCGTGCGCCTGGGCATCGAATGCAGTCCGTGCTTCGATCGCACGTGCCGCTTCGGCCATTACAACTGCCTGCGCCAGCTGATGCCGCAAGCGGTGAACGAAGCCTTGCAGCGGTTGCAGGGCACTGTGGTCGAGGTCAAATAATTTGCGGGTTCTGTTGATCAAGACGTCTTCGCTGGGCGACGTGATTCATGCGTTGCCAGCGCTGACCGACGCAGCGCGAGCGATCCCCGGCATCCAGTTCGACTGGGTGGTGGAAGAGGGTTTTGCCGAAATTCCGACCTGGCACCCGGCCGTGGGCAAGGTGATTCCAGTGGCGATCCGCCGCTGGCGCAAGAACATCTGGCAGACCATCAAGAGTGGCGAGTGGAAGCGCTTCAAGCAAAGCGTGCGCGCCTCGCAATATGACTTGGTGATCGATGCCCAGGGCCTGCTGAAAAGCGCGTTGCTGACCCGGTACGTCAAAGCCCCGGTGGCCGGGCTGGACCAGCATTCGGCGCGCGAGCCGATCGCCGCACGTTTTTATTCCCGCCGTCTGTCCGTGGCCCGGGGGCAACACGCGGTGGAGCGGGTGCGTCAGTTATTCGCCGTGGCATTGGGTTATGACTTGCCCAAAGGTCTGGGCGACTACGGCCTGAATATCGACCGTCTGGTGGAGCTGCCGCGCAAAAATCCTTACGTAGTGTTCCTGCACGGCACGACCTGGGACACCAAGCACTGGCCTGAAGCCTACTGGCGCGAGCTGGCCGAGCGGGTCGGCTACCTCGGCGTGGCGGTGAAACTGCCCTGGGGCAATGCGCTGGAGAAGGCCCGTGCCGAGCGCATCGCCAAAGACCTGAAACACGTCGAAGTGCTGCCCAAGCTGAACCTGGCCGGTGTCGGCAAGGTGCTGGCCGGTGCACAAGCCTGCGTCGCGGTGGACACCGGTCTCGGCCACCTCGCCGCGGCGCTGGATGTGCCGACGCTGTCGTTGTTCGGCCCGACCAACCCGGGTCTGACCGGCGCCTATGGCAAGTCGCAGATTCACCTGGCGAGCGACTTCCCTTGCGCGCCGTGCCTGCAAAAGAAATGCACCTATCAACCGACGGCGGAAGATCTGCGTCGGTTTGACCTGAAACGCGAGTGGCCCCTGTGCTTCACGCGTCTGAACCCCGAGCGTGTCGCGAGCCGATTGAGCACGTTGTTACTGGCTGAGGAGCTGCGCTGATGCAATTGGCATTTGTCTTGTACAAGTACTTTCCCTTTGGTGGCTTGCAGCGTGATTTCATGCGCATCGCCCTGGAATGCCAGCAGCGAGGCCATCAGATTCGCGTCTACACGCTGATCTGGGAAGGCGACATTCCACCGGGCTTCGAAGTGCTGGTGGCGCCGGTCAAGGCGTTGTTCAACCATCGGCGCAATGAAAAGCTCAGCGAGTGGATGCAAGCGGATCTGGCCAAGCGTCCGGTAGACCGTTTGATCGGTTTCAACAAGATGCCGGGCCTGGACGTTTACTACGCCGCCGACGGTTGCTTCGAAGACAAGGCGCAGAATCTGCGCAACTCGCTGTACCGTCGTTGGGGGCGCTACCGGCACTTCGCCGAGTACGAGCGCGCGGTGTTCGCCAAGGACGCCAAGACCGAAGTGCTGATGATTTCCGAAGTGCAGCAGCCGCTGTTCATCAAGCATTACGACACGCCGCTGGAACGTTTCCATCTGCTGCCGCCGGGTATCTCTCAAGATCGTCGCGCGCCAGCCAATGCCGCCGAAATCCGTGCCGACTTCCGTCGCGAATTCAACCTGAAGGACGATGAGCTGTTGCTGGTGCAGATCGGCTCCGGGTTCAAGACCAAGGGCGTGGATCGCAGCCTCAAGGCGCTGGCCGCCTTGCCCGCCGATCTGAAGAAACGCACCCGGCTGTTTGTAATTGGCCAGGACGACCCCAAGTTATTCCAGGTGCAGAGCGCCGCATTGGGGCTTGGCGACAACGTGACGTTCCTCAAGGGCCGCAGCGATATCCCGCGATTCCTGCTCGGTGCCGACCTGTTGATCCACCCGGCGTATAACGAAAATACCGGGACCGTGTTGCTCGAAGCCCTGGTGGCCGGGTTGCCGGTGCTGGTGAGTGCGGTGTGTGGTTATGCCCACTACATCGCCGAGGCCGACGCCGGTCTGGTGCTGGACGAACCTTTCGATCAGGAACAGCTGACCCGCTACCTGACCGGTATGTTGAACGATGCTCAAGCACGGGCGGCCTGGAGTCGCAACGGCCTGGCCTTCGCCGAGACGGCCGACCTCTATAGCATGCCGCAGCACGCGGCCGATGTGATTCTGGCGGAGCACGCGCAATGAAGTTGATGCTGGCTGAACCGTTCAAGAGCCTCTGGGCCGGACGCGACCCGTTCGCCGAAGTCGAGAAGCTCGAGGGCGAGGTGTACCGCGAGCTTGAAGCACGCCGGACCCTGCGTACCGTGGTCGATGGCAAAGGATTTTTCGTGAAGATCCACCGGGGCGTCGGCTGGGGCGAGATCGTCAAGAACCTGATCACCGTCAAGCTGCCGGTGCTCGGTGCCGGCCAGGAGTGGAAGGCCATTCAACGCCTGCATGAAGTCGGCGTGCCGACCATGACTGCCGTCGCTTATGGCGAGAAGGGCAGCAACCCGGCGGATCAGCACTCGTTCATCATTACCGAAGAACTGGCACCCACCGTCAGCCTCGAAGATTTCAGCATCGACTGGGTCAAGCAGCCGCCGTTGCCCAAGCTCAAGCGTGCGCTGATCGCTGAAGTCGCGCGCATGACCGGCATGATGCATCGCGCTGGCGTCAATCACCGCGACTGTTACATCTGCCACTTCCTGCTGCACACCGACAGACCGGTGACGGCAGAAGACTTGAAGCTCTCGCTGATCGACCTGCACCGTGCCCATACCCGTGCGACGATCACCCAGCGCTGGCGCAACAAGGACCTGGCGGCGCTGTATTTTTCGGCGCTGGATATCGGCCTGACGCGTCGCGACAAACTGCGTTTCCTCAAGGGTTATTTCCAGCAACCCCTGCGCCAGATCCTCGGCGAACAGAATGGGTTGCTCAGCTGGCTGGAAGGCAAGGCCAACAAGCTCTATGCGCGTAAGCAGCGATACGGGGACGCGCTCTGATGTCGGGTTGGAAACTGGAACCTGCTTACAGCGATCTGGCAGAAGATTTCGGCAGCCTCGAGGCGGTGTTTGCGCTTGAGGGTGAGCGCTTGACCCACGACCCGTTATCCGAGGTCATTCGCGTCAAGCGCAATGGCGTCAACTATTACGTCAAACGCTATGTGGGTGCGGGGAAGGGGCTGCGTCGTTACCTGGGCAAACCCCGGGTCAAAGCCGAGTGGCAGAACCTCAAGCGCTTCGCCAAATGGGGCATCCCCACGGCCGAGGTGGTGGCCTGGGGTCTGGAGCGGCGCGGTGCGGCTTATGATCGCGGTGCGATGATCACCCGTGAGCTGCCCAATACCGAAGATCTATCCGTCCTGGCCGAACGGCATGATCCGAAGCTGGCGGACCGCGCCTGGGTCGACACCGTCAGTCGACAGTTGGCCGCCTACACCCGGACCATGCATGATCATCGCTTCACTCATAACGATTTGAAGTGGCGCAACCTGTTGGTTGATGACCAGCCCCGGCTGTTTCTGATCGACTGCCCCAACGGCGATTTCTGGCGTGGCTTCTGGCTCAAGTACCGCATCACCAAGGATCTGGCCTGCCTGGACAAGGTGGCCAAGTACCAACTGTCGGCCACCCAGCGCCTGCGCTTTTACCTGCAATACCGCCAGCGGACCCGGCTCGATGCGGCCGACAAAAAACGAATCCGCCACGTGGTGAGATTTTTCGAGGGGCGCGAATGACTGATTTCCTCGCCGCTGAAGACCGGGCGCTGCTCGTGCGGCACGGCCTCGACACCTTCGATGCACTCTGGGCCAAGCAACTGGACGCTGTGGATGAGCCCAACACCGCACGCGGCGGCTGGAGCAGCGTGTATCGGCTGGATCTGGAAGGCCATGGCTACTACCTCAAGCGCCAGAGCAACTATCAGATGCGCACCTTGCATGCCCCGTTTGGCGAGCCGAGTTTTGCCCGTGAATTTCGCAACATCAGCCGCTATGAGCGCTTCGGGATTCCCGCATTGAAGGCGGCGTTTTTCGGTGAGCGCAAAGTCGACGGCGAGGTTCGGGCGATTCTGTTGACCCGTGCCCTCGACGGCTGGGATGACCTGGATTCGTTGTTGCAGCGCTGGTCGGCGTTGAGCGAGGCGCAGCACTCGAAGATTCTGCAGGCCTGTGGGCAATTGGCCCGGCGCCTGCATGGGGCGCGTCAGGTGCACGGCTGCTTTTACCCCAAACATATTTTTCTCCAGGCCACCGGCGACGGTTACCAGGCCCAACTGATCGACCTGGAAAAGACCCGGCCGCTCCTGTTCGGTTCGCGTGACCGGGCCAAAGACCTGGAGCCGTTGCTGCGCCGGGCACCAGAATGGAACGAAGCGCAGTTGCGCGAGTTGCTGGCTGCCTATCTGGAGCAATCCCGGGACAGCACGCTGATCGACAGCTGGCTGGCGCGACTGAACGCGCGGCGCAGCCATAAGGAGACCCGCTGATGCGTTTGTCCGAGCTGAAAAAGGCTGGCCGCCGTCCTGGCCTGCCATTGAGCATTTCACTGGCCGATGCCGCTGGCCCGGCCGAGTTGCAGCTACTGAGCTTGTTGCGGGTCTTGCCCGGGCAGCGTTATGTCGGCGCCGGAGTCTGGCGCGGTCGGCCGGTACTGGCCAAATTGTTGGTTGGTAGCAAGGCTGCACGGCATTTTCAGCGTGAACTGGATGGCGTGCGTTTGCTCGCCGCCCAGGGCCTGACCACGCCGCAGCTGTTGGCCGACGGCCTGAAAGAAGGCGAGGGCGGCTGGCTGCTGTTTGATTACCTTGAAGGCGCCGAGAGCCTGGGGGAGGCCTGGAAGCAGGTCGAGCAGTTGCCCCTGTTGGCGGATGAGCAATCGGCGGTCCTGGCCGATGCACTGGGCGCGATTGGTCAGCTGCACCGCAAAGGCCTGTGGCAGGAAGACCTGCATCTGGACAATCTGCTGCGCCAGAGCGGCCGGCTGTATTTGATCGATGGCGCGGGCATCCGTGTCGAGACGGCTGGCAAACCGCTGTCGCGCCAGAAAGTGTTGGAAAACCTCGGGGTGTTTTTTGCCCAGTTGCCCAAGTCGCTGGAGCCCTTCACCGAAGAGTTGTTGGTGTATTACCTGCTGAGCAACGGCGAGCATGCCTTGCCCATGGAGGCCTTGCAGCAACAGATCGACAAGGTTCGACGCTGGCGCCTCAAGGATTTTCTGATCAAGGTCGGCCGCGAATGCACGCTGTTCAGTGTTCAGCGCGGGGCGTTCGGTTTGCGGGCGATTCGCCGCGAGGAAGAGGCGGCGATGCTGCCGGTGCTGGAGCAGGCCGACGCATTGCTCGATCAGGGCCACCTGTACAAGACCGGCGGTGCGGCGAGCGTCGGCAAGGTCGAGGTGGGCGGTCGTACGCTGGTGATCAAGCGCTACAACATCAAAGGGTTCGCCCACTGGCTCAAACGCTTCTGGCGTCCGAGCCGTGCCTGGCACTCCTGGCGCGAAGGTAATCGGCTGGCGTTTCTCGATATCGCCACGCCCAAGCCCCTGGCGTTGCTGGAGAAGCGTTTTCTGTGGCTGCGCAGTCGGGCTTATCTGATCACCGAGCATCTGTCGGGACCGGACATCATTGAGCGCTTTGGGCCGTACGTCGAACGTGGTGACGCGCCCGAGGCTGAGCTGGTTGCGCTGGATCAGTTGTTTGCGCAGTTGATTCGCGAACGGATCAGCCATGGGGATTTAAAGGGCCACAACCTGTTCTGGCAGGAGGATCGCTGGGCGCTGATCGACCTGGATTCGATGTGTCAGCATGGCTCTGTGGGCCGCTTCGCCCCGGCGTATGCGCGGGATCGGGCGCGGTTCATGCGTAACTGGCCAGAGGGCAGTGCGCTTTATCAAGTCATTGATCAGCGTCTGCCCAGGGAAATCTCCAGCGCTGCCTGAATCGGGGCTTCGCCCCTTTCGCGGGCAAGCCCGCGATGGCGTCAGATCAGTCTCCCGATATCTAGAGGACAATTTTTTCTGAAAAGTCCTACATGATCTCCAGACCTCATGAACTATGCCCTGAATAGCGACGATGCTAGCTTGCCTGATGTATTTCGAGGGCAGGTAGTGGCTATGAAAAGGGCTGTTGTAATCGGAGCACTCTCACTGGTTTTATCCGGCTGCGGAACCGCCGTTACGGTACTGCAGGATGACGCCGAAACGGCAAAGGATCTGCGGCAGAGGCAGACCTACTGTCAATCCATTCCCCGTGCCTACAGCGGTCTGGCCTATGATTTCTGCATACTCAATTCGCCGCCCAGTCAGACGGCAGGTGGAGCGCAAGTAGGCTTTATTCCACTGATCTTTTTCGACCTCGTTGCTTCCGGGGTACTGGACACGGTCCTCCTGCCTTACACCCTTTATCGCCAGAGCGAGGACGGAAGCCTCTGGATCAGGTGAGGGCTCCGCACTGCAATGCCTTCTGCCGCGACAGACTGGTGTGAACAACCGCAGGGTCATTCCCGCCATGTTTACGCTATAATCCCGCCCTTTAGCTGCCACTCGCCCCTTGCGAGGGGCACATCAATTTTCGAGGCGCCCTGCGCCTGCATGCAGACTAAAGAGGCTAGACCCCTGTGGCATTGACGATTCTTGGCCTGTCCGGCGCCCTTAGCCATGATCCTTCCGCCGCCCTGTACATCGACGGCAAGCTGGTCGCGGCGGCTGAAGAAGAGCGCTTTGTTCGCGATAAACATGCAAAGAACCGCATGCCTTACGAATCGGCGAAATTCTGTCTCGAGCAGGCCGGCATCAAGCCGTCCGACGTTGACGTGGTAGCGATTCCATTCGCGCCGATCAGCCTGTTCGGCAAGGCCCGCTGGCAGTACGCCAAGCGTTACTGGTACGCCCCGGACCGCGCCCTTGACGCCATCCTGATGGGCAACCGTCGCTACAAGCGCTATCGCAACAAGATTGTCTGGTGCCTCGAGCAACTGGGCTTCGATCCGAAGAAGATCAAGATCGAGCCGGTCGAACACCACCTGGCCCACGCCTCCAGCGCTTACCACTGCTCCGGCTTCAAAGAGAAAACCGCGATCCTGGGGATCGACGGCAAGGGTGAGTACGCCACGACCTTCTTCGGTTACGGCGAAAACGGCAAGATCCACAAGATCAAGGAGTTCTTCGACCCGGACTCCCTCGGCGGCCTGTATGGCGCGATCACCGAGTTCCTCGGTTTCGAGATGCTCGACGGCGAGTTCAAGG
The DNA here is from genome assembly GCF_002029345.1 of Pseudomonas sp. VI4.1. Classification (NCBI taxonomy): domain Bacteria; kingdom Pseudomonadati; phylum Pseudomonadota; class Gammaproteobacteria; order Pseudomonadales; family Pseudomonadaceae; genus Pseudomonas; species Pseudomonas sp. VI4.1. Next base: position 47,565 of record NZ_MULM01000173.1, on the reverse strand, counting down.
TCATGGGCATGGCGCCGTACGGCGATGCCAGCAAGTACGATTTTTCGCGGCTGGCCTCGTTCGAGAACGGCGAGCTGGTAGTCAACACCGAGTACGCCAACGTCATCGGCCTGCGTCGTTATAAAGAAAAGGGCAAGGGTTTCTATTTCTCGCCGAAGCTGATCGAGTGGCTGGGTCCCAAGCGCGAAGGCGACATCGCCGACGAGCCGTACATCCACTACGCTGCGAGCATGCAGGCGCTGTTCGAGAAGCTGGCGTTGCAGATGATCGACCACTACCTGGGCGATGTGCTCAAGGAAACCGGCAAGCTGGCCTACGCTGGCGGCTGTGCGTTGAACGTCAAGCTCAACCAGAAAATCATCGCTCGCGATGACGTCAAGGAACTGTTCGTCCAGCCTGCGTCCGGCGATGCCGGCACCGCGGTGGGGGCGGCAGCTTACGTGTCCCACGCCCGTGGAGTACCGGTCGAGAAGATGGAACACGTTTACCTCGGCCCGTCCTACAGCAACGAAGACGTGATCGCCGCCTGCGCGCGTCACCCGAGCAAGCCTGAATGGCGCAAGCTCGAGAACATGCCGGAAAACATCGCCAAAATCATGGTCGATGGCAACCCGGTGGCCTGGTTCCAGGGGCGCATGGAGTTCGGTCCGCGGGCCTTGGGCGGTCGCTCGATTATCGGTTGCCCGAGCGCCGTTGGCGTGGCTGACCGGATCAACCACCAGATCAAGTTCCGCGAGCGCTGGAGGCCTTTCTGCCCGTCGATGCTCGACACCGTCGCCCCACAGATGATCAAGATCGATCACCCGGCGCCCTTCATGACCTTCACCTTTGAAGTGGCTGAAGAGTGGAAGACCCGCGTGCCCGAAGTCGTCCACGAAGACGGTACCTCCCGGGCCCAGGTACTCAAGCGCGAATACAACCCGCGCTACTACGACATGATGAAGGCGCTGGAAGTGCTGACCGGTAACGGCGTCTCGCTGAACACCTCGCTCAACCGTCGTGGCGAACCGATGATCTGCTCGCCGACCGATGCCCTGAACATGTTCTACGGTTCCGATCTACAGTATTTGATCATGGAAGATATCCTGGTGGTCAAAGAGGGCGCGAACGCATATGACACGCTCGGCTGAACGCCATGTGCTGCAGTTCTGTCACGGCTATGACGGGCCGTTCCTGGACTGCGCAAGGCAGTATGCCAGCCTGTTCGCGGGGACCGGTTATCGGGTGACCACGGTGTTTCTGACCGGGGTTGCCGATGCCGAAGTCGCCGCGGGTTGCGCTTCCGATGAAGTGCTGTTCATGGAATACAGCTCCAAGGCCATTCGCGGCCTGAAGCTGGGCGCCATCGGCGATCTGCGCAAGATCGCCGCCTCGCGCAATTTCAGTTTCTGTATTGCTCACCGATTCAAGCCGATTTATATCGCCTTGCTCGGCACGTCGTTGCCGGTGATTGGCGTGCATCATGCGTTTGACGATTACAAGCGCGGCACCCGCAAACTCTTCGCCAATTTTTTCCGCAAGCGCCTGAGCCTGCTTGGCGTTTCCGATGCGGTGCGTGACGACATGCGCAGTTGCCTGCCGAAATGGCCGGCCGCGCGGATACAAACGCTCTACAACCGGATCGATGTCCAGGCCTTGCAGGAGAGCCAGGTGTCGGTTCGCGAAGCTCGTGAAGTCCTCGGTCTGTCGATGGATGCCTGGATCGTCGGCAACGTCGGGCGACTGCACCCGGACAAGGACCAGGACACGCTGTTGCAAGGTTTTGCCACAGCGCTGCCGGGTTTGCCGGTCAACAGCCAACTGGTGATTCTCGGCGCCGGTCGACTGGAGCAGGACCTCAAGGCCCTCGCGCGTGAGCTGGGCATCGGCGACCGCGTGCTGTTCCTCGGCCAGGTGCCCGAGGCTCGGCGTTATTTCCGTGCCTTCGATGCATTTGCCCTGAGCTCCGATCACGAACCGTTCGGCATGGTGTTGCTGGAGGCCATGGCCGCCGGTGTGCCGCTGCTCGCCACGGCGTGTGGCGGCGCGAAGGAAGTGGTCGAAGGCGTAGGTATTCTGTTCCCGCTGGGCGATGCCGGGCGTTTGGCCCAAGGGCTGCAACATCTGGCCGCCATGGACGAGCAGCAACGTCACCAGTGTGCCGAGCTGATGCTCGACCGCTTGCAAGAACGCTTCTCCGACCGCGCGGTGCGTGACGCCTTCTGGCGTTTGCCGCCTGTTACCGAACTGGCACCGAGGGGCTGATGCTCAACCGATTTCAAGGCTGGCGCGAACGTGGCTGGACGGCAGTCGACGCCTCGACTTACGCCGAGGCCTGGCAACGTTATGGCGGCAGCGTCGCCACTCATCCCATGGTGGTCGAGCGGCTGGCGCAGTTGGCTGGCATCCCGGTGCGTTACCTGGCCTGGGAGCAGCACGGCGAAGTCAAAGCCGCGATCCCGACCTGGGGTCGCGACCTGGCCTTATCCAAAGAAGTGCTCAAGCGCCAAGGAAAAAAGGGCTTGTACGACCTCGGCAACGCCGAACTCATTCTGCCGGCCGCTGCCGATGCCCAGGCGCCGCTGCGTCATCGCGGGCGCTATCTGTCGGCGCTGAACGAAGGCCGCTTTACCGGCATCAGGTTGCAGGCCGAACAACTGGCCATGGCCCGCACTCCCGAAGAACTGTCGAAGAAGTTCCGCTACAACCAGCGCCGCGAATTGCGTCTGCTGGAAGAGGCGGGCGGAGTGGTGCGACCGGTCAGCGAGTTTTCCAGCAGCGAGCTGGCGGCCATCTATTGCGACCTGTTCCTGCGCCGCTGGGGGTTCCCGGCGACGGGCGCCGAACGCATGGCCGAGGTCATCGAGTTGCTGCGTGACCTGTTGATCGGCTCGGTGATTTTTCTCAACGATGCGCCGATAGCGATTCAGCTGGTCTACCGTGTGGTGACACCCCAGTGGGTCAGCGTCGAGTACATCAACGGCGGCGTCGATCCCGAAACCCGTGAGTTCAGTCCCGGCAGCGTCTTGAGTTTTCTCAACACCCAGAGCGCCTGGGAGCATGCCCGGGCGCTGGACAAACCCCTGCGCTTTTCTTTCGGGCGCGCCGACCGTGAATACAAGGATCGCTGGTGCAACCCTGTGCCGGTATTCACCGTATGAGCCAGCCCATGAATCGCAAACAGCAACTGCTCAAGCGCCATCGGCGCAACAAACGCATCGGCCTGTTGATTGCGCTGGTGGTGTTGATTGCCTGCGGCGTGCTGGTGGTCTGGTGGCTGCCGGTGGTGCTCGCGGTTCTGGGCTGGATTGCCCACGAGGCATGGTTTGCCGACCATCTGTTTTATTCGCCCACAGACGATTATCAGTACAGCTTCCCCCCGTACACCCAGCAGCCCAAGGTGCATCTGGACGGGGATCGGTTGCGGCTGGACGAGGGCGTGATGCTGGTCGACAACGCCACCCTGATCTTGGCGCTGCGGATAAAAAGCACCTGGCTGGGACGCTTTATCGATCCCGTTGTCGAGCTGGCGGGTGGGGCTGATCCGGACCGCCAGACCTTCGAGCGTGGCGTCGATGGTTTGCGTTACCTCAATCTTACGGGGCAGGCTTCTGTGCTCTCGCAAGGTGAGTTGCGTCTGCGCGGACGTTTCTGCCGATTGCTCGGCGAGCCGGTGCTCTCGGCGTTCGAACATCCGGATTACAGCCGTCAGCGGGTGATGGTGATCGCGCCCCACGCCGACGACGCCGAGCTGGCCGCATTCGGCTTGTACAGCGGCACCGAACAAAGCTGGATCGTGACCATCACCGCCGGTGAAATCGAGGCCGGGCACTACCGGCAGATGGGGCTCGATGGCGTCGAAGCGTCTCGGCTGAAGGGCTCGCTGCGCGCCTGGGACAGTGTCAGCGTTCCGTTGTGGGGCGGCGTGCCTCAGCAGCGCTGCATTCAACTGGGCTACTTCTGCCTGCAGTTGCCTGCCATGCAAAGCGCACCGACCGAGGCCGTAGCGTCCCGTGAGGCTCAGCTGGGCGATACCCGATATTTCCGCCGATTCAATCCATTTGCCTTGGGCAGTGACGTTGATGGCCTGCCATCCTGGAATAATCTGCTGGCTGACCTGCGTGAATTGATCGAACGCATCGAGCCTCAGATCATTGTCTTGCCGCACCCGCACCTGGATCCCCATCCGGACCACCTGTGCTCGCAGCAGGCGGTGATGCAGGCATTGAGCGGCACGACGTGGCAGCCTGAAACCTTGTTGCACTACGCCAATCACTTGCATGACAACGATCGCTGGCCAATGGGCGACGCGGGCACGGGCGTAGCACTGCCGCCCCAGATCGGAGTCCATGAATCGTTGCGTCCCTGGACGCTGTGTCTGTCGACCGACAGCCAGTGGCGCAAGGCGATGTCGCTGGGCATGATGCACGACCTTCAGCCCCGGCCGCCCTTCAAGCGCCTGCTGCGCCGAGCGATACAACGTTGCCTTGCGGCTCGACGCTGGCGAGCGTTCGGCGAAAACGATTTTCTGCGTAAAACGGTACGACGCCACGAATTGTTCTGGGTCCAAGAGTTGTCTGGAAAGAGAGAGTCCAATTGAAAGTCCTGTTTCTGGTACAGAAAGAGCAGCGGGCGATTCTCGATCGACTGTATGACGGCATCGCCGAGCATTGCGAGTGCGACAAGCGCGAATTGACCAGTGAAGAGCAGGACGACTTGCGGGGGTATTTTCGCAAGCATGTCGATGTGACCCGCTATGACCGTATCGTGTTTTTTCTGCGCTTCAAAAAAGAAATCCGGCAGGTAAGGTTCATCCGGACCGTGCCCAACCTGGTCATTCTTGAGCACGATGCCTACCAGAATTACATTCCGTGCAAATACACCGGCAAGTTCAGTGCCCATTACCGCAAGCTGCCCTGGGCGCGGGTGATCAGCTCGGGTTTCATGGTCAGTGAGCGTTTGCGCGCAGAGGGCTTCGACGCGGTATTCGTGCCGAAGGGCTACGACCAGACATTGCTGCAGGACCAGGGGCGTGAACGGGATATCGAGCTGGCGTTTGTCGGCAGCACCAACAGCGTCGCCTACAGTGGCCGCAAGGCGCTGCTCGATGAGTTGGGACGAGTCGAATCGATGGTCGTCACGCGCACCAAATCCGGTGAAGAGTACTGCGACACACTCAACCGCATTCGCTTCTTCGTCAGCGCCGATGTCGGCATGGGCGAATTCATGATCAAGAACTTCGAGGCCATGGCGTGCGGCTGTGTGTTGCTGGCCTACGATCAGGGCGCTTCGGAAAGCAGCGCGCTGGGTTTGCAGGACATGCATAATGTGGTGCTCTACCAAGATGTCCCGCAGCTCCAGCAGAAGCTGGCCGTATTGCGAGCCGACCCGGAGCTTGCGCAGCGCATCGCCGCCAATGGTCGCGAACTGGCGGTCAGTCAGTTCAGTTTTGCGCGGATTGGCCAGCGTATCGTCGAAGCGCTCGAGCCTGCACTGCGCCCTGGCGCGCCGCTGGGGCTGCTGGAAAAAGTGCGCCTGAAACTGGGCGTTTGACAAGGGTTGGTCAGCCATTGAGATGGCTGGCACTTTGACTTTTAATCGGGAATCAGGTGCACTTTTCTAACGAAAGTAACATCACATTAGTGGTCACCAGCTGTGGCCGCCTGGACCTGCTCAAAATAACTCTCGAGAGTTTTGACCGGTTCAATACCGCCGCCATCCGCGAAGTCTTCATCACTGAAGATGCAGGGGACGATCAGGTGCACTCGGTCATTCCCGCCCATTGGAAAGATCACTGCACGGTGTTCGTCAATCGCCCGAAGCTCGGCCAGTTGGCGTCGATCGATCTGGCGTACGAACACGTCAGCACGCCCTACATCTTTCATTGCGAAGATGACTGGGAGTTCTATCGCCCGGGGTTTGTGGAAGACTCCATGGCCATCCTCGAGTTGCGCCCGGAAATTCTCCAGGTGTGGTTGCGCAACTATATTTACGATCTGTGTGTTCACAGCCCCTACATTCACCAGGGCGCCCGCGAAATTATCGGTGGGGTGCCGTGTTACCCGCTAATCTCCGATAAGCCCGAGTGGCAGAGTTTTTCGCTGAATCCCGGGCTGCGTCGCATGAAGGAATATCGACTCTGCGCCCCATTTGCCGAACACGGTGGGGAAAAGGCGTTGTCGCAGCGTTACGCACAGCTCGATTTGACTGCCGTGACCCTGGAAGGGGATGCCGTTCGGCATACCGGATTTGGCCTCCATGTACAGACGTCGATTGAACGTCGGCGCAAGGTGCGCCGCAGTCGACGAGACCATGTGAAGTCCGGATTGTTTCTACTGCTGGGAGTCTGCATTGGCTGGTTCATCAACTAAGTGCACCGCTTGTCACCCGGGACCCTTGCATTGGCTTGTTGCTCTATGAATATCCTTAACGTCATGTGGTCCGGTGGTGCTCCATACGCATCGATTCACAAGGTTCATCAGCAAATTCTCTCGCAGGCTGGTCCCACTGCATCAGTGAAGACCTGGTTGCTGCAAGGCAGCGTGTCCGAGTGCGGGCTGAGCGTAGGCGATGCCCGGGAATGGAAACTGTCCTCTGCCCGCTTGAAGGGGCGGCATTTCTGGCGGCTGACGAAGCCCTGGATGCAGGCCGGCTTTCAGAAGGCGCTCATGCAGAGTGAGGCGCAGCTGCTGCTGCTCGATGGTTTGGGCGTCGCACGCACGCTGTTGCCGCTGCTCAAAACGCTGCCACATATCCGCGCGGTGGTGATTTTCCATGGCTCCACGCGTCTGCGTGCCACGGATCGAGCGCTCTTCGAGCAGCTCACTGCGTCTTCCCGGCTGACCTTGGTTGCAGTGTCCAATACCTTGGCCACCCAGTTGAGCGACGACCTCCAATTGCCCGTGATGACCCTGCGCAGTGCGTTCGACCCTGCCTCCTTCCGTTCGGCAGTGCTCTCGCGAGAGCAGGCCCGTGCCCGGTTGGGATTGCCCCTGGATCATACGCCGGTGCTCGGTGCGGTCGGACGATTCGAGGACAAGAAGGGTTTTGCGTGTCTGTTCGAGGCCTTTACTTCGGCCTTGCAGCAACGACCCGACCTGCGCCTGGTGATCATCGGCGAAGGATCGACCCGGGCAGCGCTGCAAGCGCGCATCGACCACCTGGGATTGAATGCCCGTGTCTCGTTGCCCGGTCACCTCAACGAGGCTGCGCAGCTTTACAGCGCCTTCGACTGGGTCGCAATCCCTTCACTCAGCGAGGGGCTGGGGTTGATCATGCAAGAGGCCGTGATGGCGGGCGTGCCGGTCATCTCCAGCGACTTGCCGGTGTTCCGCGAGCAGTTGGCTCATACGGGCTGGTATGCCCCCGTCGATGATGTCAGTGCCTGGAGCGATGCCATCTTGCGCGCGTTCAGCGTCTGTGCGAAAAACGTCGCCGCGGAGCAATATCTGGAACTGGCGCCGGACCAGGCCTGGTCGGACTTCAGTCAAGTCGCCCGCCGATTGCTCTCATGACGGCAGAACGGCTTGCTCCAGCGCTTGCATTGGAAAGCTGCCGTTCAGGTTCTCTCGTGCAATATAGCGGGCGAAGTGTTGCAGGTTGCGCTTGATCAGGTGCCTGGGCAGCGGTGCCCGCATGAAACGCATGTCCGCCACGTCGATCAGGCCCATCCGATTGTCCGGTGTCACCACGATGTTTCCCAGGTGCAATGAACGAAAGTAGATCCCCGACGAATGAAGACTGCGTATCAGGCCCGCCAGAGCAGGCAGGTTCTGCTGCCAGTTGAAACCTTCCTTGTCGGCAATCTGGCGCAGGGTTTCTCCAGGCAGGGGCCGGTAAAGCACAGCCGTCATGCCCGGGGCTTGCAGTTGGAAGAACTGCAGGACCTCAAAGGTGGGCACACCCAGTTTTTGCAGTTCGATGGCATTGTCGATGAAGCGCTTCGAATACGGACGAAACAGGGCGGAGGAAAAAATACGCTTGCGCCTGAACAGTTTGAGGATATTCCCGTCCTGCAACAGGTAGACTTTCGGGCCGAAGCTATCGGCCTCCAGTATTTTGGCGCCTTCAATCATTCGATTTAAAGCGTCTTGCGCAAGTCGGGAGCATTGCATCGTAGGAAGCCTTGTTGGAATAGCGGGGCACAGTGGCGGGCAATGATGCCGAAAAGTTTCAGTTTTAACCATGCCGGGTTAGGCGGGGCGAATCAACCAAGGAGCACATTGATGCAGGAAACACGCTGGGCGCAAGCATGGATGACGATCGGTCTGCTGTGGTTCCTGTTGGCCATCGCCGTTGCGCCTACCAATAAAGTCTATCAGCAGGGCCTGGTCGCAACGCTCTGGCTGCCGGCCATAATGTTCGCCTGGTCAACACGGGCCAGGCTCGCAGAACTGCTCGATAAACAGCGCTGGATCTACCTGCCATTGCTCGGTCTGGTGGTCTGGTCATTGATCAGCCTGTCATGGACCAATGCCGAAGACCCGGGTCGCGAAGCCAAGCGTTTGTTGTATATCGGTGTGTTTCTGCTGTTCTTCCCGGTCTTTGCCAATGCCCGACCCGAGCGGGTCATACGCGTCATGCAATGGGGTGGCCTGGGGTTGGCATTGACTGCCTTGGCGGCGATGGTCAGGTTTTATGTGATCAATGGCAGCGTCTGGTATGCGCGCGTCGAGGGGTTGGGCGAGTTGGCTCATCCGATTCTGGGGGGGTATGTCATCGGGCTGGCGGCCGTGTGGCTTGTGCATTGGGTCCCGCGGGATCGCCGGCTGCAAGCGGTCTGGGCGCTCGCGCTAGGGTTGCTGGGGCTATTTGTAGTGCTTAGCCAGAGCCGTGGTGCGGCGTTGGCGCTGTTTCTGACGTTGCTCGCCATGCCCATCTGGTGCCGTGATCGTCGCAGCCGGATCATTGCCGTGTCGGCATTGACCGTCGCGATGCTGGCTTTCTGGTTTCTCGAGCCTCTGGTGTTGGCCCGCGGCGTTTCCTATCGTCCGCAGATCCTGATGGCAAGCCTGCAAATGATCGCCGAACATCCGTGGCAGGGGTTGGGGCTGGGTGGTGCCTACAAAGTGTTCGCCGACGGCATCTACTTTGACCATGCCCATAATCTGTTCACCCATGTCGCTATCGAACTGGGCCTGCCGGGCCTGTTATTGTGGTGCGCGACATGGATTGCAATCCTGTATCAAGCCTGGAAGGCCCGGGAAACCCTCTATGGCCAAGGTGTCATCGGCATCTGGCTGTTTTCGTCCCTGGCCATGCAATTCGACGCGGCCAGCCTGACCGGAACGCCAAGGGCGGAGTGGTTCATCAGTTGGTTGCCTGTAGGTCTGGCCGGTGTTTTGGTATGGGCGCGGGCCGATTCCGGCGCTTGTGATAAAATTTCGCGTTCTTCCTAATCAGTGAGCTCTACGATGAGTGACGCACCGCCCATAGCGGGACAGGATTCCAGCTTGAAAATCTATTTTCGGCTGCTGGGGTATGTAAAACCCTATACCGGCCTTTTCCTGCTGAGTATCGTGGGCTTCGTGATTTTTGCCTCCACTCAGCCCATGCTGGCGGGGATCCTCAAATATTTCGTCGATGGCCTGAGCAATCCTGAAGCGGTGCTCTTCCCCAACGTCCCCTACCTGAAAGACTTGCAGTTGCTGATGGCCGTGCCGTTGCTGATCATCCTGATCGCCGCGTGGCAAGGCCTGGGGTCATTTCTGGGTAACTACTTCCTGGCCAAGGTTTCCCTGGGCCTGGTTCACGACCTGCGTGTCGAGTTGTTCAACAAGCTGCTGGTGTTGCCCAATCGCTATTTCGATACCCACAACTCCGGGCACCTGATCTCGCGCATCACCTTCAACGTGACCATGGTGACCGGCGCAGCCACGGACGCCATCAAGGTGGTCATCCGTGAAGGCCTGACCGTGGTGTTCCTGTTCGCTTATCTGGTGTGGATGAACTGGAAACTGACGATCGTGATGCTGGCGATCCTGCCGGTCATCGCGTTCATGGTCGGCAATACCAGCAAGAAATTTCGCAAGCAGAGCAAGAAGATCCAGGTGGCGATGGGCGACGTGACTCACGTGGCTTCCGAGACCATCCAGGGGTATCGCGTGGTGCGCAGCTTCGGTGGCGAGAACTATGAAAAGCGTCGCTTTGCCGAGGCCAGCCAGGGCAACACCGACAAACAATTGCGCATGACCAAGACCGGCGCGGTGTACACGCCCATGTTGCAGTTGGTGATCTATACCGCCATGGCGGTGCTGATGTTCCTGGTGCTGTTTCTGCGCGGCGACGCCTCCGCCGGTGATCTGGTGGCCTACATCACCGCGGCGGGTCTGTTGCCCAAGCCGATTCGACAGCTGTCGGAAGTCAGTTCGACCATCCAGAAAGGCGTCGCCGGTGCCGAAAGCATTTTCGAGCAGCTGGACGTCGAACCCGAGGTCGACAACGGCACCGTCGAACGTGATCGCGTGAGCGGCCACCTGGAAGTGCGCAACCTCAGTTTCACGTACCCGGGGACCGAGCGCGAAGTGCTGAAAAACATCAACTTCACCGCGGCACCGGGACAAATGATCGCCCTGGTCGGGCGCTCGGGGAGCGGCAAGTCGACCCTGGCCAGCCTGATTCCGCGTTTCTATCACCACGACGTCGGCGAAATCATGCTCGATGACGTGGAAATCGAAGACTATCGCCTGCGCAACCTGCGTCGGCATGTGGCGCAAGTCACGCAGCATGTGACCCTGTTCAACGACACCATTGCCAACAACATCGCCTACGGCGACCTGGCCGATGCACCGCGTGCCGATATCGAGAAGGCCGCCACGGATGCCTACGCGATGGACTTCATCTCGGAAATGCCCCAGGGGCTGGACACTCAGGTCGGGGAAAACGGCGTGTTGCTGTCCGGCGGACAGCGTCAACGCCTGGCGATTGCCCGTGCCCTGTTGAAGAATGCACCCTTGCTGATTCTCGACGAAGCGACGTCGGCGCTCGATACCGAGTCCGAGCGGCATATTCAGGCGGCCCTGGATCACGTCATGAAAGGTCGCACCACCCTGGTGATCGCGCACCGCTTGTCGACCATCGAGAAAGCCGATCTGATCCTGGTCATGGACCATGGGGAAATCGTCGAGCGTGGCACCCACGCCCAGTTGCTGGCGCAAAACGGCTACTATTCGCGCCTGCATGCGATGGGCCTGGACGAGCCGGTGTCGGCCGGCATCGCCTGAGCCGGCGAGAGGGTGGGCCTGGCTCACCTCTCGCACGCCCGACGTGCAATGCGTCCGGTGATATGTGCTCAGCCATCAATAGAAATCCGAGCCGAATCATCCCGTTGCAGCCGTCACACTAGCCCACGCCAAGCCTGTGTTAATATCGCGCCCCTGTTCATTCTGTATGTGGGTTGCACCATGAAGTTGTCCATGCCGCGATTCGATCAAGCCCCTGTCTTGGTGGTCGGCGATGTCATGCTCGACCGTTACTGGCATGGTGGTACCTCACGGATTTCCCCTGAGGCGCCGGTACCGGTGGTCAAGGTCGAGCAAATCGAGGACCGCCCGGGCGGTGCCGCCAACGTTGCGTTGAACATTGCCGCCCTGGGTGCCCCGGCGTCGCTGGTCGGCGTCACTGGCGACGATGAAGCCGCCGACAGCCTGGTCAATAGCCTCAAGGGCGCGGGCGTGCGGGCCTTGTTCCAGCGCATCGCGCACCAGCCAACCATCGTCAAGCTGCGGGTCATGAGTCGTCACCAGCAACTGCTGCGTATCGACTTCGAAGAACCCTTCGCCACCGACGCCCTGGCGTTGGGCGAGCAGGTCGACGAACTGCTCGAAGGCATCAAGGTGCTGGTACTGTCGGACTATGGCAAAGGCGCGCTGAAAAACCATCAGGTGCTGATCCAGGCCGCCCGTGCCCGTGGCATTCCGGTGCTGGCCGACCCCAAGGGCAAGGATTTCTCCATCTACCGTGGGGCGAGCTTGATCACGCCGAACCTCAGCGAATTCGAAGCCATCGTCGGTGGCTGCGCCGATGAGCACGAGTTGGTGAGCAAGGGTGCGCAGCTGATGCATGACCTGGACCTCGGCGCATTGCTGGTGACCCGTGGCGAACACGGCATGACCTTGCTGCGTCCGGATCATCCGGCGTTGCACCTGCCGGCCCGTGCCCGTGAAGTGTTCGACGTGACCGGTGCCGGCGACACGGTGATTTCCACCCTGGCGGCAGCGATTGCCGCCGGTGAAGAGCTGCCCCACGCGGTGGCCCTGGCCAACCTGGCGGCGGGCATCGTGGTCGGCAAGCTCGGTACGGCGGCCATCAGCGCCCCGGAACTGCGGCGGGCCATCCAGCGTGAAGAAGGTTCCGAGCGCGGTGTGCTGGGGCTTGAGCAACTGGTGCTGGCGGTCGCCGATGCGCGTGCGCACAACGAGAAGATCGTCTTCACCAATGGTTGCTTCGACATTCTGCACGCCGGCCATGTGACTTATCTCGAACAGGCGCGGGCCCAGGGCGATCGTCTGATCGTGGCGGTCAACGACGATGCGTCGGTCAGCCGTCTGAAAGGGCCGGGTCGTCCGATCAACAGCGTCGACCGGCGCATGGCCGTACTGGCGGGCCTGGGCGCTGTGGACTGGGTGATCAGCTTCCCTGAAGGCACCCCGGAAAACCTGCTGCGCGAAGTCAAGCCGGACGTGCTGGTCAAGGGCGGTGATTACGGGATCGAGCAGGTGGTCGGTGCGGACATCGTGACCACGTATGGTGGCATCGTGAAAGTGCTGGGGCTGGTTGAAAACAGCTCGACCACGGCGATTGTCGAGAAGATCCGCAAGTCCGAATGACAACCCACCTGTAGGAGCTGGCTTGCCAGCGAAGGTCGTCAACGATAACGCGTGTATGCCTGAATCAACGCGGCGTCCTCGAGTGCATCGCTGGCAAGCCAGCTCCTACAGGGTGAGGGTCGTCAACGATAACGCGTGTATGCCTGAATCAACGTGGCGTCCTCGAGACCTTCGCTGGCAAGCCAGCTCCTACAGGGGTTGTGTACACCTGTAGGAGCTGGCGCAGGCTGCGATCTTTTTCTTTCAGGAGCTGACTTTTTTACGCGGCACGATCTTTTTCAGCAGTTGCTTGGCCTTCCCACGTAGCCGCGCCAGGCCGGAATCCTTCCCCGGCGGGTTCAACCCCTGCTCCCGCACCCAATCCTTCCAGCGAATCCGTTCATCGCGTACCAGCCAGCCTTCCTGTCGGGCGAAGCTTTCTGCCAGGTACAACCCGCGAGTACTCGCCGGGTACAACTGATCCTTTTTCAAGGTAAAGAGCTCGGCCATTGGCTGGCCGTCTTGCAGTGGCATCAAATAAAGGTCGGGACGCTTGCGGTCGAGCCGGGCCACCAGTTGATCGCCTTCCAGTCGCTCGTCGACATGAAACAGGCTCAGGGATTTGGCTTCCTTGGGGACTTCCAGGCGCAGGTCATAGATCAGTTGCAACGACGCCGTCGGCAAGTGCACGTAAGCCCGCGGACGTTCGATCAGCTGAAGGTTGGCGCAACGCACCGGGCGCGCCGCGCCTGACAACGGGGTCAGGCGAAAAGGCATGGCTTCACGGTAATGCAAGGCTGAAGAGTAGGGCGCCGGTAACCACGTATCGTTGAAGCGTCCGCCGAGCCAGCCTTCAGGCGTTTCCAGCAGGCACTCTTCGGCAATCTCCTGGATCGCGGTGTGAAGCGGCAGGTTCAGTTCGTGGGCCGGCACGTAGCCGGAGATCAGCTTGAGCACCACATCGCCGCGGTCCTGCCGCCGTTGACGCACCAACACCCAGTAATCGCGATTCTGCCAATGCAGGGTTAAGCGCACCGAGACGCCGAGATTGGCCAGCTCCAGCGCGAAACGTTCGGTGTCGGCTACGGCCACCGGGCGGCGACGTTGCAGGGTCTGGGAAAAATTGAGCGGCATCCCGACGCTCTGATAACTCAAGCCTTCGGGGGTCGCTTCGACGAATAACGGCAGGGTCTTGAAGTTGCTCGGGTTCTTTCTTATGAGCGTACGCGGCATGTCGGCTCCTGCTTAAGGCCGCGTCGGCGGCGTCAGTTTCTACGTAGGACCTGGGCAGCGGTCGCGACGTTGTGGGCGAGGTGCAGCGGATTGATGGTCCCGACAATAGCACTGGCGACACCCGGATGTTCAAACAACAATTCGAAGCTGGCGCGCACCGGGTCCACGCCCGGGCTCAGGCAGACGTGACCGCTGGCGAGGGCTTTTTTGACCAGAATGGCTTTGCCATGGGCAGCAGCATAGTCAATGACCGGCTTCTCGTTCTGTTCGTTCAGATTGTAGGTGACCATGGCGCAATCACCTTGTTCCAGAGCCTTCAAGCCGCCTGCGACGGTTTTTCCGGAAAAGCCGAAACCGCGAATCTTGCCTTCGGCCTTGAGTTCGGCAAGGGTCGCATAGGCTTCGCTGTCATTGAGGATCGCCAGGTCGTTGCCATCGGAGTGCACCAGCACCAGGTCAATAAAATCCGTTTCCAGACGTTGCAGGCTGCGTTCCACCGAGAGTCGGGTATGCGCCGCACTGAAATCGTGTCGGGACTGACCGTCGGCAAACTCTTCGCCGACCTTGCTGACGATTACCCAGTCCTGACGCTGGCCGCGCAATAACGGGCCAAGGCGTTCTTCGCTGCGGCCATAGGCCGGTGCCGTATCGATCAGGTTGATGCCCAGGTCGCGCGCGAGTTTGAGCAGCATGCGCGCTTCGTCATCGCCGGGGATCTGAAAACCGTTGGGGTACTTCACACCTTGGTCGCGGCCGAGTTTTACCGTGCCCAGGCCCAGGGGCGAAACCAGCAGGCCGGTGCTGCCCAGAGGGCGATGCAGATCGTGCAGGGTGGGTTGGCTCATGGCAGCAGTTGTTCCCAGGCTGGAATGCCCATCGGTGGTTTTGGCAGTTCGGGCAGCGGTGCCGGATGGCCTGGCTGGATGCCATCCCGTTGCAATGAACTGATGACGCGGTCGGCGAAGTCTGGCGCGAGTGCCAGTTTGGTGGGCCAACCGACCAGCAGCCGGCCCTCTTCGGCAAGAAACGCGTTGTCGGGGCGGGTCAATCCGGATTGTAGCGGCTCGGCGCGATCCACGCGCAAGGTCGCCCACTGCGCCGTGCTCAGGTCGATCCATGGCAGTAATTGGCCGAGTTCTTTGCGGGCCGTGGCAATTTGCGCAGCGGGATCGCGGGCGACACCTTCGGCTTCGGCAATATCTCCACCCAGGTACCAGACCCATTGTCCGTCGGCCGCCGGGTGCGTGGTCACGGTGATGCGCGGTTTGGTACCACCGCCCAGGCAGTGGGCATACAGCGGTTTGAGGCCCGGGCCTTTGGCGATGATCATGTGCAACGGCCGGCGTTGCATGGCGGGATGGGTCAGCCCCAGTGTTTCAAGCAAGGTCGCGGTGCCGGCGCCGGCGCTGAAGACGATGCGCTGGGCGCGGATCTCGCGCTCGTCCACCTTCAGGCCGATCAGCTTCCCACCCTCCAGCAACGGCTCGATTTTCTGCCCGGCGAGCAAACTGTCACCCGCGAGGGCGGCCAGGCGCTGGATCAGGCTGGGTACGTCGATCACCAGTTCCGCCAGCCGGTAGACCTTGCCTTTGAAACGCTTGTCTTGCAGCGCCGGTGGCAATTGCTCACCGGTGACCTGATCGACGCGACCGCGTACAGCCTTGCTGGCGAAGAAGCTGGTGAGATTGCCGGCGAGGGTGCCGGGAGACCAGAGGTAATGCGCTTCGGACAGCAGGCGCACGCCGGACAGGTCCAGCTCACCGTCCCCGGCCAGCGCTTCACGCCAGCGACGCGGCATGTCGGCGATGGCTTCCGAGGCGCCAGTCAGGGCGCCATGCAGGGCGTACTTGGCACCGCCGTGGATGATCCCCTGGGATTTCACGCTCTGCCCGCCACCGAGGCTGGCGCTTTCCACCAGCACGGTCGAAAAACCCTGGCGGCGCAGGCGCGCATTCAGCCAGAGCCCGGCGACTCCAGCGCCGACAATCAGAACGTCGGTGGAAATAACGGATGGCATGCAGCGACCTCAGTGTTCAAGACGAGGGCGCAGTATACAGGCTCGACGATTGGAAGGGCTGAAGCACCTGTGGGAGCGGGCTTGCTCGCGAAAGCGGTGTGCCAGTCGACACAAATGTTGCCTGATACATCGATTTCGCGAGCAAGCCCGCTCCCACAGTGAATCGAGTTCCAGGTCTTAGTGCCCGGCGGTTTTGGAGAAGAGTTGAATGACGACAACCCCCAACACAATCAGCGCCATCCCCAGCATCGCCGGCACATCCAGCTTCTGTCCGTAGATAAACAGCGCCGCGACGCTGACCATCACGATGCCCATTCCTGCCCACACCGCGTAGGCCACGCCCACCGGCACGCTGCGCACCACCAGGGTCAGCATCCAAAAGGCAATCCCGTAACCGACAATCACCAGAATCAGCGGCAGCGGGGTGCTGAAGCCTTTGACGGCTTTCATCGAGACGGTGGCGATCACTTCAGCGCAGATGGCAATGGCCAGGTAGTAGTAAGCGGTCATGGGTCAATCCTCGTGTGAAGTGTTGCTATCCGAGTTCGGCATTCTAGAGCTTCTTCAGATGCGGTAAAGTCATTACCTATCTGTTATTGCGATGGGTTTGGCCATGAACATGCAATGGAATCTGGACCAGTTGCGGTTGTTTGTCAGCGTGGCGGAGCAGCGGTCGTTCTCCGCGGTGGCGCGGGATCAGCGCAAGGCGCAGTCGGCGGTCAGCAGCTCGATTGCGCTGCTGGAAGAGGACTTGGGCGTCAGCCTGTTCGATCGCAGCAGTGGCCGCCAGCCGAAACTCACCGAGGCCGGCAATGCCTTGCTGGACGAGGCGCGGGAAGTGCTGCGTCAATGTGAACGCCTCAACGGCCGGGCGCTGGCGATGATGCGCGGCCAGGAGGCTCGTCTGCGCGTGGCTCAGGATGAAGCCATGCCCTATCAACCGATCATCGAAAGCTTCGAGGCCCTGGCGGATAAATTTCCCAGTCTTGAAGTGCAGTTGACCAGTGCAGCCCAGGGCGATGTGGCGCGCAAACTGGTGGAGCGTCGGGCCGACCTGGGCCTGCTGTTTTATCACGATCAGATCCCCGAAGCGCTCGAGCGGCGGGTGTTGGGCAGTGTTGAAATGGTCACGGTGTGTGGCGTCGGGCATCCATTGGCGGAGCAGTCTCGGGTCGACTGCCAGCAACTGGCACGGTATCGGCAGTTGCTGATGTCCACCCAGTCCAGCGTCTATCCCGGCAGTGAACCCGCCAGCCCGCAAGTCTGGCGGACCGACAGTTTCTACGTAATGGCCGAATGGCTGGTGCGTGGCCTCGGTTGGGCCTGGCTGCCGCGACACGTGGTGCAATATCCGGCGTATCAAGGGCTGATGGTCGAACTGGACAGCGAATGGACCCCGCCAGCGTTGATTGTGGAACTGGTCTGGCGCCGCGACGAGCCCCTCGGTCCGGCCGCCCGTTGGCTGGCGGAACGTTTTGCCGTGCACTTGCAGGCGATTGGCGAAAAACCCGATAAACTCCGCCGCCATGAATAGAACTCTCTACACCGCGTTGTTTTACCTGGGGCTGCCATTGGTAGCGATTCGGCTGTGGCTGCGGGCGCGCAAGGCGCCGGCCTACGCCAAGCGCATTGGCGAACGTTTCTCCCTCGGCCTGCCAGCGATGAGGCCGGGCGGTATCTGGGTGCACGCGGTATCCGTTGGCGAAAGCATTGCGGCCGCGCCGATGATTCGCGCCTTGCTGCAACGTTATCCAACACTGCCGATTACCGTGACCTGCATGACCCCGACCGGTTCGGAGCGCATCCAGGCACTGTTCGCCAATGAGCCGCGTATCCAGCACTGCTATCTGCCATATGACTTGCCCTGCGCCGCGGCGCGATTTCTTGATCGGGTCCGGCCGACCCTGGCAGTGATCATGGAAACCGAGCTCTGGCCCAACCATATCCATCAGTGCGCCAAGCGCGGGATTCCCGTCGCGCTGGCCAATGCGCGCCTGTCCGAGCGTTCGGCCAAGGGCTATGGTCGTTTCAGCAAATTGACCCGGCCGATGCTCACCGAGATGAGCCTGTTCGCGGTGCAGACCGAAGCCGAGGCCCAGCGCTTCCGTGACTTGGGTGCGCGTCCGGAAACGGTCGAAGTGACCGGTTCGATCAAGTTCGACCTGACCATCGACCCGGCATTGCTGCAGCGTGCTGCCGCGTTGCGTGCGCAATGGCAGGCGCAAGAGCGTCCGGTATGGATCGCCGCCAGCACCCATGAAGGTGAAGACGAAGTGGTGCTGGCCGCTCATCGCCAGTTGCTCAGCCGTCATCCCGATGCGTTGCTGATTCTGGTGCCGCGCCATCCGGAGCGTTTCAATGCGGTGTTCGAGTTGTGCCGGCAGCAGGGTTTCGCGACGGTGCGCCGTTCCACGGGCGAGCCGGTGACCGCGGGTACTTCGGTGTTGCTGGGCGACACCATGGGCGAATTGCTGTTTCTTTATGCCCTGGCCGACAGTGCCTTCGTCGGCGGCAGCCTGGTGCCGAACGGCGGGCACAATCTGCTGGAACCGGCCGCGTTGGCCAAACCGGTGCTCAGCGGGCCCCACCTGTTCAACTTTCTCGAGATCGCCGCGCAGTTGCGCAGTGCCGGGGCGTTGCAGGAAGTGGACGATGCCGAAGGCTTGGCGGTTGCGGTGCAGCGGCTGTTCGAGTTGCCGAGGGATGCGCAGCGGATGGCGGAGGCGGGGTTGAACGTGATGCGCAGCAACCAGGGGGCGTTGCAGCGGTTGCTGGATGGGTTGGGGCGGTTGATCGAGCGTTAGACCGCGCAGTCTTCATTCGCGAGCAAGCCCGCATTGGATCGCCTGCAAACACAAAATTTGTGTCAGGCAGAGATCCCTGTAGGCGCTGGCTTGCCAGCGAAGGCGTCCTCAGATTCAACAATGATGTTGGCAGACAGGCCGCTTTCGCTGGCAAGGCAGCACCTACAGGGTGGGATTTTCACGGCCGGGCTTTGAGCTGATCCGCCGCTGCCTTGGCCAGATCCGGCGGCAGGAAGTCTTTATCCGGGTTGTAGTCAGGTTTGAGATAACGCTTGAGGTCCTGCAGATCCCCCGGGTTCAACGTGCCGGCCGCTTGCTTGAGGCGCAGATTGTCGAGGATGTAGTCGTAGCGGGTGTTGTTGTAGTTACGCACCGAGGTGTACAGCTCACGCTGGGCATCCAGCACGTCGACGATGTTGCGCGTCCCCACCTGATAACCGATTTCGGTCGCTTCCACCGCGCTCTGGTTGGAGATGATCGACTGCTTGCGCGCCTGCACCTGCTCGACGTCGGTGTTCACCGCACGGTGCAGGTTGCGGGTGTTTTCCACCACTTGCCGGCGCAGGGATTCGCGCTGTTGTTCGGTCTGATCCAGGCGTGAATAAGACTCGCGAACCTGTGAGGTGGTGAGGCCGCCGCTGTAGATCGGGATATTCAATTGCAGCGCCAGCGTGCGTTGCTCGATGGGGCCGCCATAAGGCTGGGGGAATGCGTTCGGATTGCTCAAGCCGAAAGCGTCGTTGTCACCCTTCTCGTATTTCGCCACCGCATCCACGGTCGGTGCGTGACCGGCCTTGCGCTGCTTGAGGGTTTCTTCAGCCGCGCTGACCGCGTAGTTGCTGGCCAGCAGATTCAGGTTCTGCCTGGCGGCAGTGTCGACCCAGGCCTTGGCATCGTTCGGGGCCGGTGGCAGTATCGGCAAGGTGTGGACGATGCCCTGGATCGAGTTGTATTGCCGGTTGGTCAGGGTGATCAAGGCTTCGAACGCGTCGTCCACCTGGCGTTGCGCAACGATCCGGTTGGCCCGTGCCGTGTCGTAGCTGGCCTGGGATTGCAGGACATCGGTCTTGTCCGAGAGGCCGACGTCGAAGCGTTCGTTGGACTGATCGAGCTGGCGCTTGAAGGCGGCTTCTTCGGCCTTGGTCGAGGCCAGGTTGTCCTGGCTGCGCAACACGTTGAAGTAGTCTTCTGCCGTTTGCAGAATCAGATTCTGCTCGGTCGCCGAGAGTTGCAGCGCCGCCTGTTCGTTGACGTCCTTGGCGGCCTGGTACTGGAACCAGCGATCGGCGCGGAACAGTGGCTGGGCCAGGGTCGCCTGATAGGAGTTGGCGCTGCGGTTGGCAACGGCCGCCGGTTGATCGATATCGGTACGCACGTTGGCGACCTGGGCACCGCCGGAGAGGTTTGGCAACAAGCCGGCGCGGGCCTGGGGCACGACTTCTTTCTGGGCACCGTACTGGGCTCGGGCGGCGGCCAGGTCGGCGTTGTTATCCACCGCTTCCTGATAGACGCTGACCAGGTCGGTGTTGGTCGATAAGGGCGCTTCTGCTGCCCAGGCCATTCCATTGGACGCACAAGACACGGCTAGGGCCAGTGAGAGTTTGCGCAGCATGAGGCCATCCCTAAAAAATTACGCTGATAATTTGAGCGCCAAGGCTACGGCGCACGCCATACAGCGTCAAGGCGCGGCATGGCTTGGCGAGTGTAGTTGCGCACACGTTTGGCAACAATCCTGTAATTGCGCCATTCATCATGGTGTTTAAAGCGGGGTTGGCGTTCTTTGCCAGTTGTGTCTAGACTGGCCACGTTCTTGTCGGGGTGCCTTGCTATGAGGCTGAGATCGAATAATTTCGGATCCCGTTGAACCTGATCAGGTTAACGCCTGCGTAGGGAACAAGATTTCTCGTCACCCGGCGAGTCCTCTTGTGCTTCGTCCGGGATGTTGTTCGACAATCGAACAGCCCTCGTGCACCGAGCACAGCACAGCTGGTTTTTTCAGCGCCCGTGCGTCCATTCGTTTACAGGTTCGCTCCGACAAAAAATCCACTGCCTGGATGTGTTCGGAGAGCCCGTGATGACTATAAAACTAAAAGACAATACGAACCTGAGTGACTCGGCCAAGGTCGATCAAAAATCGGTTCAGCCGTTTACCCGCTCGCAAAAAATCTACGTTCAAGGCTCGCGCCCGGACATCCTCGTGCCGATGCGCGAAGTCAGCCTCGACGTGACCCCGACCGAATTCGGCGGCGAGATCAATGCGCCGGTAGTGGTGTATGACACCTCGGGCCCGTACACCGACCCCAACGTCATCATCGACGTACGCAAAGGCCTGGCCGATGTACGTTCGCCATGGATCGAAGCCCGTGGCGACACTGAGCGCCTGTCCGGCCTGAGCTCCAACTTTGGTCGCGAACGCCTCGCCGATGCGGAGCTGACCAAGCTGCGTTTCGCCCACGTGAACAACCCGCGCCGCGCCAAGGCCGGGGGCAACGTCACCCAGATGCACTACGCCCGCCAAGGCATCATCACCCCCGAGATGGAATTCGTCGCCATCCGCGAAAACATGAAGCTCGAAGTGGCCCGCGCCGCCGGGCTGCTGGACCAGCAACACGCCGGTTACAGCTTTGGCGCCAGCGTGCCGAAAATCATCACCCCCGAATTCGTCCGTGAAGAGATCGCCCGCGGCCGCGCAATCATCCCGGCCAACATCAACCACACCGAACTGGAACCGATGATCATCGGCCGTAACTTCCTGGTGAAGATCAACGGCAACATCGGCAACAGCGCACTGGGTTCGTCCATCGAAGAAGAAGTGGCGAAACTGACCTGGGGCATTCGCTGGGGCGCGGACAACATCATGGACTTGTCCACCGGCAAGCATATTCACGAAACCCGCGAGTGGATCATCCGTAACTCGCCGGTGCCGATCGGTACCGTGCCGATCTATCAGGCCCTGGAAAAAGTCGGCGGCGCTGCCGAGGACCTGACCTGGGAGCTGTTCCGCGACACGCTGATCGAGCAGGCCGAGCAGGGCGTCGACTACTTCACCATCCACGCCGGCGTGCTGTTGCGTTACGTACCGCTGACTGCCAAGCGCGTGACCGGCATCGTCTCCCGGGGTGGTTCGATCATGGCCAAGTGGTGCCTGGCGCACCACAAAGAGAACTTCGCCTATACGCATTTCGAAGAAATCTGCGAAATCATGAAGGCCTACGACGTCAGCTTCTCGCTGGGCGATGGCCTGCGTCCGGGCTCGATTGCCGATGCCAACGATGCGGCACAATTCGGCGAGCTGGAAACCCTCGGCGAACTGACCAAGATCGCCTGGAAGCACGACGTACAAACCATGATCGAAGGCCCGGGCCACGTGCCGATGCAGTTGATCAAGGAAAACATGGACAAGCAGCTCGAGTGCTGCGACGAAGCGCCGTTCTACACCCTCGGCCCGCTGACCACCGACATCGCACCCGGCTACGACCACATCACCTCCGGCATCGGTGCGGCGATGATCGGCTGGTTCGGCTGCGCCATGCTCTGCTACGTGACGCCGAAGGAACACTTGGGCCTGCCGAACAAGGATGACGTGAAGACCGGGATCATCACGTACAAGATCGCCGCACACGCCGCCGATCTTGCGAAGGGACACCCG
Source organism: Pseudomonas sp. VI4.1 (assembly GCF_002029345.1). Classification (NCBI taxonomy): domain Bacteria; kingdom Pseudomonadati; phylum Pseudomonadota; class Gammaproteobacteria; order Pseudomonadales; family Pseudomonadaceae; genus Pseudomonas; species Pseudomonas sp. VI4.1. The sequence goes on along the minus strand of NZ_MULM01000173.1, from coordinate 25,077 downwards.
GGCGCACAGATACGCGACAATGCCTTGAGCAAGGCGCGTTTCGAATTCCGTTGGGAGGACCAGTTCAACCTCGGCCTTGATCCGGACACCGCGCGTTCGTATCACGATGAGACCCTGCCGAAGGATTCGGCCAAGGTCGCGCACTTCTGCTCCATGTGCGGACCGAAATTCTGCTCGATGAAAATCACCCAGGAAGTCCGTGAATACGCGGCCAACCAGCGGATCGAAACGATTGATGCCGAAGTCGCCAAGGGACTGGCGGAACAGGCTGAGCGGTTCAAGCGGGAAGGCAGTCAGCTTTACAAGAAGGTTTGATCTGACCTGTGATTGACGGCGGCTGTGCTGCCGTCTTCGCGAGCAAGTCGAATCGTCGCACCGCCGCTCCCACATTTGATCCTGGTGGTACACAATATTTGTGGTCACAGGAGATCCAATGTGGGAGCGGGCTTGCTCGCGAAGGCGCCAGGCCAGGCGCCGAATATCTCAATGACACACTTATCCCTCTGAGATAACACCCTTGAGCATTCAACCCAGCACTTATTCCCCCGACATCGCAGTGCCCACCGACAAACGTGTCTTCGGCGGTCGCGATCTGTTTTCCCTGTGGTTTTCCCTCGGCATCGGCCTGATGGTGCTGCAGACCGGTGCCCTGCTCGCGCCAGGCCTGGGCCTGTCCGGCTCGCTGCTGGCGATTTTCCTCGGTACGCTGGTCGGCGTTCTGCTGCTGGCCGCCGTCGGCGTGATCGGCAGTGACACCGGCCTGTCGTCGATGGCCGCGCTGAAGCTCAGCCTCGGCAAACATGGCGCGAGCCTGCCGGCGGTGCTGAACCTGCTGCAACTGATCGGTTGGGGCTCGTTTGAAATCATCGTGATGCGCGACGCCGCCAGCCTGCTGGGTGCGCGCGCCTTCAGTGAAGGTAGCCTGCTGTCCAGTCCGCTACTGTGGACCTTGTTTTTTGGTGGGCTGGCGACCTTGCTGGCCGTCAGCGGTCCGCTGACGTTCGTGCGGCAGATCCTGCGCAAGTGGGGCATCTGGCTACTGCTGGCCGCGTGCATCTGGCTGACCTGGAACCTGTTCGCCAAGGCCAATCTGGCGGCGCTGTGGGCACAGGCCGGTGACGGTTCGATGCCGTTCGCCGTGGGCTTCGACATTGCCATCGCCATGCCGCTCTCGTGGCTGCCGCTGATTGCCGACTACTCGCGTTTCGGCAAGCGCGCGAAAAATGTGTTCGGCGGTACCGCGATAGGCTTCTTTATCGGTAACTTCTGGCTGATGAGCCTGGGTGTGGCCTACACCCTGGCGTTCGCGCCGAGCGGTGAAGTCAATGCCTTGCTGTTGGCGCTGGCCGGTGCCGGCCTGGGGATTCCGCTGCTGCTGATTCTGCTGGACGAGTCGGAGAACGCCTTTGCCGATATTCACTCGGCCGCAGTGTCGAGCGGGATTCTGTTGCGCCTGAAGGTCGAGCATCTGGCGCTGGCCATTGGCGTGATCTGCACGTTGATCGCCTGCCTGGCGCCGTTGGCCCAGTACCAGAACTTCCTGCTGTTGATCGGCTCGGTGTTCGCGCCGCTGTTCGGCGTGGTGCTGGTGGATCACTTCATCTTGCGCAAACGTTCTGCTCAAGTGACGGCAAGCGCATTGCGCTGGCCGGCGCTGCTCGCCTGGCTGGGCGGGGTGAGCACCTATCACTTGCTGGCCAACCTGTACCCGGATGTCGGCGCAACCCTGCCGGCGCTGGTCCTGGCAGGGCTGCTGCAGCTGGTACTGGGCCGGGCTTTCAGCTACGGCCGGGAAACAGCTCGGGCTTGAGAATGCCGTTCAGGCGAGGGTAGGGGATCTTCAATTCGACGTGGCCCAGTGCGTAAGGCGCAATGGTGCTCACTTCGTACTTGAGGATCACCCCGCCATACGTCAGTGCCACGTTCTGGGTTTTGACGAAGGGCCAGCTCTTCACGAACTCCGGTTCCTGATCGAGCTTGGTGCTGATCAGCCAGCTGTTGTGCGCCACTTGCGCGGCTTTCCAGAACGCTTCTTCCTGCCCTGGCACCAGCATGTCCGACAGGGTCAGCACCTTGTGCTGCTGGCGCGAGTAGTTGATGAAGCTTCGGCCCGGCGTGCCATGGGCGCCGCCGGTGTCCAGGTAGCTGGAAAACTCGACGATCACCAAGCCGTCATGCTGCTCACGTACCTTGGCTTGCAGGTAGCTGCTGTGACGCGGGCCTGCACTGCTCAGAAATTGCTCGCGATACGCCGCCAGCGTCGGCGCCACCGGGGCGTCGGGCGAGGTGCGGGTCATTTGCAGCAAACGTTTTTCAATGATGCCATCCAGTGCCGGTTCGGCAGGGAAGCGCAGGGTGTCGATGTTCACCAACGGGCAGTCCTGGTTGGTGCAGCCCGGTTTCAGCTGTTCGGAGGCATCGCGGGTGGTTTCCAACGGTGCCCGGTAGCTGGGCTGGAACAGACTCTGGCAGGCGCCCAGGGTCAGGGCGATTGCAGCCACGGAGGCGATTTTAAAAAGCGACATGGGCGTCCTTCATAAAACAGGGAAAGGCAAAAAGTTACCCGCTTCGACTCTCGGCGCAGGAATCAGTTCGCCACTAAGCTAATTAGAGTTGGTTTCGCCCTCACCGTCTATCCCGCTCGCTGGAAAGGGGCTGCATCAAAGGTCGCAGGCGCGTTAGGATGGCGCGAAGTCGAGGCTGGAGCCTCGGTGTAGAAACGAGGATTGTCATGACTGATTTTGCCAACGCCATTCCGACCGCCGTTGAGATCGTTCGGCGCGAAAAGTGCTTCGAGGGCTTTTACAAGCTCCACCGCATGCACTTGCGTCACGAATTGTTCGCTGGCGGCATGAGCCGCGAGATCAGCCGGGAAGTGTTTGTGCGCCATGACGCGGTGTGCGTGTTGCCTTACGATCCGCTGCGCGACGAAGTGGTGTTGATCGAGCAGTTTCGCGTCGGCGCCATGGGCAAGATCGACAACCCGTGGCTGGTCGAACTGGTCGCTGGTCTGATCGATAAGGATGAAGAACCGGAAGAAGTTGCTCACCGCGAAGCGCAGGAGGAAGCTGGGCTTGTATTCGGGGCGCTTTGGCCGATGACCAAATATTTTCCATCGCCGGGCGGCAGCAATGAATTCGTGCATTTGTACCTGGGGCGTTGCGACAGCACCGGTATCGGCGGCCTGCATGGGCTGGAGGAAGAAGCAGAAGATATCCGCGTCACGGTCTGGGCGTTCGAAGATGCCCTGCAGGCCGTACGCGACGGGCAAATTGCCAACGCGGCCAGCATCATTGCCTTGCAATGGTTAGCTTTGAACCGCGCTGAAGTGAGGGGGTTATGGTCGTAAACAAGCTGCGCGATCGCTATCGGGTGGACCTGGTGGGGCTGCAAGCGTCCTGCGAGGCCAACTACGCGCGCCTCATGCGACTGTTGCCGGACATGCGCAACGAGCCCGCGGCGCGGCGCATTGCCGTGACCCACGGTGACCAGATGCTCGGCGTACTGGCCCTGGAAGTGCTGCAGGTCTGTCCGTATACCACGACCCTGCAAGTGCGCCAGGAACACAGCCTGCCCTGGCTGCCGGTGCCACAACTGGAAGTTCAGGTCTATCACGACGCGTGCATGGCCGAAGTGGTCAGCGCCGAACATGCACGACGCTTTCGCGGCATCTATCCTTACCCGAACGCCGCCATGCACCAGCCTGACGAAAAGGCCCAGCTGAATATGTTCCTGGGCGAGTGGCTGAGCCATTGCCTGGCCTGCGGACACGAGTATGCGGTTGTGCGCTGATGTGAACTGCGTCAGGTTTACAGTTTCCTCTTTTGGTCGTCCCCCAGCATAATTGCGGCACTCATCCATCCCCGTGATCTCGCCCCGGGAGAACGCCTTGCCACGCGTACCCACATTGACCACCGCCGATCCGGCGTTGCTGGTGCAACTCTCCGACAGTCATCTGTTTGCCGAGGCGGCTGGCACGTTGCTAGGCATGAACACGTGTGACAGCCTGCAACACGTCATCGAGCTGGTACGGTTGCAACAGCCACGGATCGATCTGATCATTGCCAGTGGCGATATCTCCCAGGACGGGACGCTGGAGTCCTATCAGCAGTTTCGCGACCTGACCCGCCAGCTCGATGCGCCGGCACGCTGGATTCCCGGCAATCACGACGAACCCCGGATCATGGCTGAGGCCGCCGTGCAGAGTGCATTGCTCGAGCCTGTGGTGGATATCGGTAACTGGCGAGTCACGCTGCTGGATTCGGCAGTGCCGGGCTCGGTGCCGGGGTATCTGGAAGTCGAACAGTTGCAGTTGCTGGCCCGCTCGCTGAGCGAGGCGCCGGAGCGGCATCATCTGGTGTGCTTCCACCATCATCCGGTGTCGATTGGCTGTGCGTGGATGGAACCCATCGGATTGCGCAATCCGGAGGCTTTGTTCGCGGTGCTGGACCGGTTTCCACAGGTGCGAGCGGTGCTGTGGGGGCATGTGCATCAGGAGATCGAGCGGGAGCGTAATGGCGTGCGTTTGATCGCTTCGCCTTCGACCTGCATTCAGTTCGAACCGGGGAGCGATGATTTCAAGGTGGGGGATCAGGCGCCGGGGTATCGGTGGTTGCGGCTTCTGCCGGATGGCGAGCTCGAAACCGGTGTGGAGCGCGTGACAGGCTTCGAGTTCCAGGTCGACTACGGCTCCGACGGCTACTGACACTTTTCCTGCGAGTGCCCCCATTCCCCTGTAGGAGCTGGCTTGCCAGCGAAGGCGGACTGACTGACAACATCAATGCTGAATGTGACGGCCCCTTCGCTGGCAAGCCAGCTCCTGCAGGGGGATCGCGCTCTTTGCGAAGGTGATGGCACCCAACCCCCCCGACACCCTGTAAACTGCGCCTCTTTACCGACGCACAGGGAGCTCAAATGTCCGGTTCGATCCTTTATATCCACGGTTTCAACAGCGCGCCGGCGTCGAACAAGGCCACTCGGTTGATCCAGGTGATGGACCAACTGGGTTTGAGCGATCAGTTGCGCGTTCCGTACTTGCATCACCACCCCCGTGAAGCCATCGGTCAGCTGGAGCAGGCAATCGAGGAGCTCGGGCGGCCATTGCTGGTCGGCAGCTCACTCGGCGGCTACTATGCGACTCACCTGGCCGAGCGCCATGGCTTGAAGGCCCTGTTGATCAACCCTGCCGTCAGTCCGCATCGGATGTTCGACGGGTATCTGGGGGCGCAGAAAAACCTGTATACCGATGAGGCCTGGGAATTGACCCACGACCACGTGACGGCCCTGGCCGAGCTGGAAGTGCCGGCGCCCCGGGATCCGCAGCGGTTTCAGGTGTGGTTGCAGACCGGCGACGAAACGCTGGACTATCGCCTCGCCCAGCAGTATTACCGGGCCTGTGCCTTGCGCATCCAGGCCGGCGGCGACCATGGTTTCCAGGGATTTGCCGCGCAACTTCCGGCGATGCTGAGTTTTGCCGGCATCGGCGCAGATTTGTATCAGGCGATTGATTTCACTGCACTGTGACGCCTTGCCCCCTTTTTACTGAGCACTTTTTTCACTGAAGGACGACGAGACCCCATGGCCACTCCCAGCGCTAGCTCCTATAACGCAGACGCCATCGAAGTCCTCTCGGGCCTCGACCCGGTGCGCAAACGCCCCGGGATGTACACCGACACCAGTCGGCCGAACCACCTCGCCCAGGAAGTCATCGACAACAGCGTCGACGAAGCCTTGGCCGGGCATGCGACTTCGGTGCAGGTCATCCTGCATGCCGATCACTCTGTGGAAGTCAGTGACGACGGCCGTGGCATGCCGGTCGACATTCACGCTGAAGAGGGCGTGTCTGGCGTTGAGCTGATCCTCACCAAGCTCCATGCCGGCGGTAAATTTTCCAACAAGAACTACCAGTTCTCCGGCGGTTTGCACGGGGTGGGTATTTCCGTGGTCAACGCCTTGTCGACTGAAGTCCGGGTGCGTGTAAAGCGTGACGGCAACGAATACCAGATGACGTTTGCCGACGGTTACAAAAAAACCGAACTGGAAGTCATTGGCACCGTCGGCAAACGCAACACCGGCACCAGCGTGTTCTTCGCGCCGGACCCGAAGTACTTCGATTCGCCGAAATTCTCCATCAGCCGCCTCAAGCACGTGCTCAAGGCCAAGGCCGTTCTGTGCCCGGGGCTGCTGGTCAGTTTTGAAGACAAGGCCACCGGCGAGAAAGTCGAATGGCATTACGAGGACGGCCTGCGCTCCTACCTGGTGGACGCGGTCAGCGCATTCGAGCGCCTGCCCGACGAGCCGTTTTGCGGCAGCCTGGCCGGTAACAAAGAAGCGGTCGACTGGGCGTTGCTGTGGTTGCCGGAAGGCGGCGACAGCGTCCAGGAAAGCTACGTCAACCTGATCCCGACGGCGCAGGGCGGGACTCACGTCAACGGGCTGCGTCAGGGCTTGCTCGACGCCATGCGCGAGTTCTGTGAATTTCGCAGCCTGCTGCCGCGGGGCGTGAAGCTGGCGCCGGAAGATGTCTGGGAGCGCATCGCCTTCGTCCTGTCGATGAAAATGCAGGAGCCACAATTTTCCGGCCAGACCAAGGAGCGCCTGTCGTCCCGTGAAGCGGCGGCGTTCGTTTCCGGCGTAGTCAAGGACGCCTTCAGCCTGTGGCTCAATGCCCACCCTGAGACTGGCATGCTCCTGGCAGAACTGGCGATCAACAACGCCGGCCGTCGCCTGAAGGCCAGCAAGAAGGTCGAGCGCAAGCGCATTACCCAGGGGCCGGCGCTGCCGGGCAAGCTCGCCGACTGCGCCGGGCAGGACCCGATGCGTTCCGAGCTGTTTCTGGTGGAAGGTGATTCCGCCGGCGGTTCGGCCAAGCAAGCGCGGGACAAAGAGTTCCAGGCGATCCTGCCGTTGCGCGGCAAGATCCTGAACACCTGGGAAGTCGACGGCAGCGAAGTGCTGGCCAGCCAGGAAGTGCACAACATCGCCGTGGCCATCGGTGTCGATCCAGGCTCGGCGGATATCGCCCAATTGCGTTACGGCAAAATCTGCATCCTCGCCGACGCCGACTCCGACGGCCTGCACATCGCCACCTTGCTGTGCGCGTTGTTCGTCCAGCATTTCCGCCCGCTGGTGGATGCCGGTCACGTCTACGTCGCAATGCCGCCGCTGTACCGCATCGACCTGGGCAAAGAGATCTACTACGCCCTGGACGAAGCCGAGCGCGATGGCATTCTCGATCGCCTGGTGGCCGAGAAGAAACGCGGCAAGCCCCAGGTCACCCGATTCAAGGGCCTGGGTGAAATGAACCCGCCACAGCTGCGCGAAACCACCATGGACCCGAACACCCGGCGCCTGGTGCAGCTGACGCTGGACGATTTCGCAGCGACCTCGGAAATGATGGACATGCTGCTGGCGAAGAAACGCGCCGGCGACCGTAAATCCTGGCTGGAGTCCAAAGGCAACCTGGCCGAGGTTCTGGGCTGATGCGCCGAGGCTTTGCCTTGGTGTGTGCGTTGCTGCTGACCTCGATGACGGTGGCTGCGCAGTCGGCGCCAGAATTGCGCCTGGTATCGGCACATGCCGTCGATGGCATGCGCGGCGGCAATCTGTCCGGGCTGGCCTGGTGCGGCAAGGATCTGTGGAGCGTATCCGACCGGGATGACGATCAGATTTACCGGCTCGATACCCGTGACCCTGTCTGGCAAGCCGAAGCCGTACACATCGATGTGCCTGCGGTGCCGGATAGCGGATTGCCCTGGGGGCTGCGCTCGCGGACGTGGGCCGCCTCATTCGCCCGTGGCGGGGATCTGGATTTCGAAGGCATTACCTGCGACAGCGCCGGTAATCGCTACATTGTCAGCGAGTCTCATGCGGCGGTGCTGCAAGTGCCGCCCACGGGTCCCGCCTCCTGGCTGAAGATCTCGCCGATCCTGGTTCGCGAAGCACGGGCCAGCGGCCTGTTGCTGAAATTCAATGCGCTGTTCGAAGGCCTGGCGATCAGTCCCGAAGGTGACCAATTGTGGTTGGCTGCCGAGCGCGAAAGCCGCGGGTTGCTGTTGATCAAACGCCAGCAAACCGTCTGGGACTGCGATGGCGGCTGTGTGCTGCTGAGCGAGGCCGGGAAGGAAATGCAGCCCGCGCAATTCCCCGGTGCCAGGGCGATGCCGCGAGACTTTGCCGACCTGTCATGGTTCGACGGCAAGCTGTTTACCCTTGAGCGCAATGTTTTCGAGATCTGCCGCCGCGACGCGCAGACGGCCAAGGTCGAGCGCTGCTGGTCGTATGCCGCCGAGGCGTTGCAGGAAAATCGGCGTTACCCACAAGCCTATGGCCTGGAAGAAGCATTGATCGTGGACGCCGACGGTGCCTGGATTGGCATCGACAACAACAACGGTGTACGCGCCGATGGCGAGGTCCGTCCGATCGTCATGCGCTTTGCCGCGCCTGAGGGTGGCTGGAGTGCCAAGTCATGAGTCGGCAACCGCCGGGCAAGCGCATCGGCCGGGTATTGATGGTGTTGGCGTGGTGCGCAGCGCTGTTTCTGGCCACGCGGTTTTTCGGGCAGTGGGAGCAGCGCCAGCAGAATCCCAACGCCGTTGTCAGCTCGGAACAGGGCGAAGGTTTTGTCGAAGTAAAACTTGCCAGCAACAATCAGGGACATTTTGTTGCCAGCGGCCAGATCAACGGTCAGCTGGTGGATTTCATGCTGGATACCGGGGCAACCGACGTGGCAATTCCCGGCGGTATGGCCGAACGGCTGAAACTGGAGAAGGGCTTCCCGGTGACCTTGAGCACGGCCAGCGGTCGTGCCGAGGGCTACCGGACCCGTATCGAGCGCCTGCAACTGGGCGACATTGTGCTGCGTGATGTGCGCGCCCTCGTCGTGCCAGGCCTGGACGGCAATCAAGTGCTGCTCGGGATGAGCGCGCTGAACAAACTTGAATTTACCCAGCGCGGTGGCACCATGCTGCTGCGCCAGACAACGAACCAATGAGGCCCGCATGAGCGACTCCCTTGATCTCAGCCTGGACGGTGTAGAACGCCGGTCACTGGCTGACTTCACCGAAAATGCCTACCTCAACTACTCCATGTACGTGATCATGGACCGTGCCTTGCCGCATATCGGCGACGGCCTGAAACCGGTACAGCGGCGCATCATCTACGCGATGAGCGAGTTGGGGCTGGACGCCGATTCCAAGCACAAGAAATCGGCGCGTACCGTCGGTGACGTGCTCGGTAAATTCCACCCGCACGGCGACTCGGCCTGCTACGAAGCCATGGTCCTGATGGCCCAGCCGTTCAGCTACCGCTACACACTGGTCGACGGCCAGGGTAACTGGGGTGCGCCGGATGATCCCAAATCCTTCGCCGCCATGCGTTACACCGAAGCGCGGCTGTCGCGTTATTCCGAAGTGCTGCTCAGTGAGCTGGGCCAGGGCACGGCGGACTGGGGCCCGAACTTCGACGGTACCCTCGACGAGCCCCTGGTGTTGCCGGCGCGGTTGCCCAATATCCTGCTCAATGGCACCACCGGCATCGCCGTGGGCATGGCGACCGACGTACCGCCGCACAACCTGCGCGAAGTCGCCACCGCCTGCGTGCGTTTGCTCGATGAGCCCAAGGCCACGGTCGAACAGCTCTGCGAACATATCCAGGGCCCGGATTACCCGACCGAAGCGGAAATCATCACGCCCCGCGCCGATTTGCTGAAAATGTACGAAACCGGCAAGGGCTCGGTCCGCATGCGTGCCGTGTACCACATCGAAGACGGCGACATCATCGTTACCGCGCTGCCGCATCAGGTCTCCGGTGCCAAGGTGCTGGAGCAGATCGCGGGCATGATGCAGGCCAAGCCGTCCAAGGCGCCGCAGATTGCTGACCTGCGCGACGAATCCGACCACGAAAACCCGTGCCGGATCGTGATCATCCCCGGCGCCCGCAAAAACTTTGACCACGATGCCCTGATGCAACACCTGTTCGCCAGCACCGAGCTGGAGTCGAGCTACCGGGTCAACATCAACATCATCGGCCTGGATGGCAAGCCGCAGCTGAAAAACCTGCGTGCGTTGCTGGTCGAGTGGTTGCAATTCCGGGTTCAGACCGTGCGTCGTCGCCTGCAATTCCGTCTGGACAAGGTCGAGCGTCGCCTGCACCTGTTGGACGGTTTGTTGATCGCCTACCTCAACCTGGATGAAGTGATCCACATCATCCGGACCGAGGAGCACCCGAAAGCGGCACTGATCGAGCGTTTCGCCCTGAGTGAAATCCAGGCCGACTACATTCTCGATACGCGCTTGCGACAGTTGGCGCGACTGGAAGAAATGAAGCTGCGTGCCGAGCAGGATGAACTGCTCAAGGAACAGGCCAAGCTGCAAGCCCTGCTGGGCAGCGAAGCCAAGCTGAAAAAGCTGGTACGCACCGAGCTGATCAAGGACGCCGAAACCTACGGCGACGACCGTCGTTCGCCAATCGTCGAGCGCGCCGAGGCCAAGGCCTTGACCGAACACGATCTGTTGCCGAACGAGAAAGTGACCGTTGTGCTGTCGGAAAAAGGCTGGGTGCGCTCTGCCAAGGGCCATGAAATCGATGCCACCGGGCTTTCCTACAAGGCCGGGGATGGTTTCAAGGCCTTGGCACCCGGACGTTCCAACCAGTTTGCGGTGTTTATCGACTCCACTGGCCGCAGTTATTCGGTGGCCGCGCATACCTTGCCATCGGCCCGTGGCCAGGGCGAACCGTTGACCGGTCGTCTGACGCCGCCGCCGGGGGCGAGTTTCGAATGCGTGCTGATGCCGGAAGACGATTCGCTGTACGTGATCGCCTCCGACGCCGGTTACGGGTTCGTGGTCAAGGGGGAAGACCTGCAAGCCAAGAACAAGGCGGGCAAGGCCTTGTTGAGCCTGCCGAACAACGCCAAGGTGATCCTGCCGCGACCGGTGGCCGATCGTGAACAGAACTGGCTGGCCTCGGTGACCACCGAAGGTCGCCTGCTGATCTTCAAGATCAGCGATCTGCCACAATTAAGTAAAGGTAAAGGCAATAAGATCATCGGGATTTCCGGTGAGCGTGTTGCCAGTCGCGAAGAATATGTCACGGACATCGCCGTTCTACCGGAAGGCGCGACCTTGGTGCTGCAAGCTGGAAAACGTACCTTGTCGCTGAAAGCGGACGACCTCGAACACTACAAAGGTGAGCGTGGGCGTCGTGGTAACAAATTGCCACGTGGCTTTCAAAGGGTGGATGCGCTGCTCGTCGAAAACCTCAATTAGGCGTCCTAGAGCGCTCGATCTACGATTTAACGCGTAGATCGACGCATTGGCGCTGGAGTCGGAACGCATATTCACGGATGATATGGCCTTTCAAGCGCCGGCGTGGTCGAGCGTTCTTCATATTTTTTGAGTTTTTTCACTGTGGTTAGCCTTGTGGCAACCACCTGGATGGGACGATGACTGCTCTGCGCCTTCCGTTTATTTTGATGCTCGCCGGGGTCCTTGGCCTGGCGGGTTGCAGCGTTCACCAACCGGTGTCGCTGTATCAGCTGGACAGCGGAAGTCCGGCTCAGCCTGCGCAAAGCGCGGGCATGGCCGTATTGCTGGGTCCGGTGACCGTTGCCGATTATCTGCAGCGTGAAACCTTGTTGCAGCGTCAGCTCGATGGGAGCCTTCAGGCTGCCACTGATGGCCGATGGGCGGGTAGCCTTTCGTCCGATATCGATCAACTGTTGCTGCGTCAGGTAGCAGGGCATCTGGACAGCCAGCGCGTGGTGCTGGCGCCAGCGACGGTGGGTTTCACGCCGGATGTCCAGGTTCTGCTGACTATCACCCGCCTGGACTCGGGCGAGTCGCAACCGGCGATCCTCGATGCGCAATGGCGGCTGATCGACCGTCGTGGCCAGGTTCGCGATAACCGCATCATTCATCTGCAGGAACAGCATGCCGGCGGTACGGCGTCGCAGGTTCAAGCTCAGGGTATGTTGCTGCAGCGTCTGGCGGAGCAATTGTCGGTGGCGCTCAAGCCGCTGGCCAACCAGCCGCCGATTGCCGAAGCGCCACGCAAGCCTGCAGCCAAGGCTGCGGCACCTGCGGCGGAGCAGGACAAACGGCCGAAGATCCCGATGGCTTCGCCGATCCGCACGGATATGGAAGTGTTCAGGTTCTAGGGTTGGAATGATCCAAGGCAAAGCCCGCCATGTGCGGGCTTTGTTGTTTCTGCGGGGTGAGATCTTCGGTGGTGCTGATGGCCTCTTCGCTGGCAAGCCAGCTCCTACAGGTATCATGTCGTACCCACATCGCGTGAACGACACGGCACCTGTAGAAGCTGGCTTGCAGCGAAGAGGCCGGCACAGGCCACAAAAAAGCCCGCAGACGATCTCTCGTCCGCGGGCTTCTTCACAACAGGGCTAAGATTTACGCCCGACGCTCATGCATCCGCGCCAATTGTCGCTCGAGCATCGACGGATAAGGCTCCATCAGCCGCTCTACGCAGCACGCGCCTTCCGGGCTGGCAATCGGCCGGATCCGGGCACGCTGACGGATCAGCGCGTCGTCACTGATCTTGCGCTCCACCAGCAGCAGGTTGCGGCTGTGTTGCGACAGGGCCAAGGCGTCCTGGGCCGATTCGGTCAGCAGCAGATCGATCTGGCTCATGCCGAACAATTCGTCGCCCAGGGTCAGGCCCAGCTGCAATTGCAGGGTGATGCCGCTGTCCGCGACTTCGATCTGCAACTGATGGCCCAGAGCCCGCAGCAACTCACCGCAGCAAATGGCATTGGTCAGGTAATCGTCACCGCTGTCTTCGCTGTGGAACAGCATCAGCGTGCTGCCGTCGTTCAGGGTATGCAGTTCACTCTGGTAGAGCGACGCGGCTTGATCGAGGCAATCGCGATAGCGTTTGAGCAGTTCTTCCAGGCGCGCCCGGGGCAGGCGGCGCAGTTGCTCCTGTGCGCCCAGTTGCACGGCGAGCACGGCGCTGTGTTGCGGCACATTCGATGGCTTTGGTTTTACCAGCGCTTTCGGCGCACTGTCCGCAGCAACATCACGCAGATCGGCAAACGGGTCGTCGTCGTCATCGTCATCCTCGACGGTGCTGACAATGCGCCGCGGCGCAGGCTTCAAGGCGGCTACCGGGCGACTTTCGTCAAAGCTGGGGTCGCGCAGGTTGCGCACTTCAAAGGCCGGATCGGCCTCTTCGTCGTCGGCATCGTCGAACTCAGGCTCCGGTTCAGGTTCCGGCTCAACCGGTTCCGGCGCGAAGTCCGCGTGCAACTGGCGAGCCAGGTCGCCGATCTCGTCCTGACGCTCGGTGCCTGGCGTGTATTCGTCGATATTGCGCAGCCACACGCGCAATTGCATCAGCGGCGTGGAAAGGTTGCGTCCCAGGCGCAGACTCAGGGCCAGCGACAAGGCCAGCAGAATGGCACTGAGAATGCCCATGCTTTGCAGGCTGATGGTCATCGGCTGCTGGAATTGATCCATGTCCAGGCTGATGCGCAGTTGCCCGGCGGTCACGTCCTGAAACGTGATCTTGCTCTGGTACATGCCCTCGGCTTCGCCCAGCAGGCTGTGCTTGGGGCGCTGACCGGCTTCGGCGAGGATGCGGTTATCCACGCTGTAGATGGCGGCGTGGGCCACCAGCTTGTTTTTGGTCAGGTTGTTGAGCAACACGTTAAGGCTGAGGATGTCGTTGGACACCAACAGCTCCGTGGCCGACGTGGCGGTCTGGGTGGTCAGGCTTTCGCCCAGCGCATCCGCCTGCTCATGCATGGCCTGCTTGAACTGCAAACCCATCACGCAGGCGTAGATCACCAGGGCCAGAGCGACCAGGATCACGTTATGGCTGGCGATGCGCAATGCAATCGGTACACGGCGGTGGCGCAGTGCACGGAAGATCAGCAGAAAGAAGTTATCGGTTTTTACTGGCGTGGGCCGGTTCACTTGAGCTCGGCTCTTTGTCCGTGAAGTTGACGCGCAGTATAGCGACAGGCCCTAGACCGGCAAAGCGCTGACGGTGCCCGATGGTCACTGAATGTGGGTAGAATGCGGTTTTTTTCCACCTGCGGGGGTGCGCCTTGCGCGAAATCGTCCTGATAAACATCACGGGAGTCGACCGTCCGGGTCTGACTGCGGCCATTACCGGCGTTCTGGCCCAGGGTGGTGTGAACATTCTCGACATCGGTCAGGCGGTGATCCACGACACCCTGTCGTTCGGCATCCTGGTTGAAATTCCTGATACCGAACAAGGCAAGTCGGTGCTCAAGGACATCCTGTTCACGGCTTACAAGCTCGATCAACAGGTGCGTTTCACGCCGGTGTCCGAAGAGGATTACCAGCAATGGGTGGGCAATCAGGGCAAGAAACGCCACATTGTGACGCTATTGACCCGCAAAGTGACGGCCGAGCAATTGCAGCGAGTCAGTTCGATCACTGCCAAGTACGGCCTGAACATCGACCACATCGACCGACTGTCCGGGCGTATGCCGCTGGATACCCCGGCCGATCAAGGCAAAGGCTGCATCGAGTTTTCCGTACGGGGTGAAGCGGCTGATCCGCAAGCGTTGCGGGCGGAGTTCTTGAGCGTCGCCCAGGAACTGAACGTCGACATCGCCTTCCAGGAAGATTCGCTGTTCCGCCGCAACCGGCGCCTGGCGGTGTTCGATATGGACTCGACGCTGATCGAAGCCGAAGTCATCGACGAACTGGCCAAGGCCGCCGGCGTCGGTGACCAGGTCTCCGCCATCACCGAGCGGGCGATGGCCGGCGAGCTGGATTTCCGCGCCAGCTTCAAAGAGCGCCTGGCCTTGCTGCAGGGCCTGGACGTCAGCGTACTGGACTCGATCGGCGCCTCTTTGCGCCTGACCGAAGGCGCGGAAACACTGTTTGCCGAACTCAAGCGCCTGGGCTACAAGACGGCGATCCTGTCGGGTGGCTTCACTTACTTTGCCAAGCAGTTGCAAGCCAAGCTGGGCATCGACTATGTATTTGCCAACGAGTTGGAAGTGGTCGATGGCAAGGTCACCGGCGTGGCGGTGGAACCGATCGTCGATGCACAGCGCAAGGCGGATCTGCTGAAGGAACTGGCGCACAAGGAAGGTTTGCGTCTGGAGCAGACCATCGCCGTCGGCGATGGCGCCAATGATTTGCCAATGCTGGCGATTGCCGGGCTGGGCGTGGCGTTCCGCGCCAAGCCGCTGGTCAAGCAGTCGGCGAAGCAGGCGATTTCCACCCTTGGGCTGGATGGCGTGCTGTATCTGCTGGGCTTCCGGGATCGTGACGGGCAGCTCTGATATTTCGGCTGCCTGATCGGGCCTCATCGCGGGCAAGCTCCCACAGGTTCTTCGGTGTGCACACTATCCGTCACACACAGAGATCACTGTGGGAGCGGGCTTGCTCGCGAAGGGCGCACCGCGGTGTTAAGGATTCACCCTCAAAGCGTCTTCCACAACGAATCGAACTCCTGCTCGATGCGGACCACACCACTCCCCCCGGCATCGACGTTTGCGGCTGTCTCCAGCAAGCGATAGGCAAACTGATTGAAACTGTGGGTGCTCGCCAGTCGCCGATCCAGCGCGACCCGGCGTTCTTCGCCGTGGGTATTGATTACCACCTGTTGGCCTTCCTGAAAGGGCAGGCGCGGAGCGAGCAACGTCGGCGGCAGGTCTATCGCACTGATGGCCGGCAATAACAGACCGCGCAGGTATTGGCTGTGCCCGTCATGGTCACGCAGCAGTTGCAGCCCGCAAGGTTCGGCGTAAGGCGCGACCTGCTCGATCCCCATGTGCGTACCGCCGCCACGCACCTGCCGGATCCAGCGCACCACTGCGATGCTCCAGCCTTGTCCTGCAGAATCCTCGAGGCCCATCATTTCGCCCGCCTGTAGCTCGGCGGGTACTGGACCAGGCCAGGCCAGGCAATAACCGCCAGGGCTGTGATTGATCACCGGCAGGACATAAGTCGCAAAGTGTTGATTGCGGTCGGATGCCTCATGGCTATCGTCATTGCGCAGTTGCGGATACTCGATTTCTTCGTAGGGCAACAGATCGCCCACGTTGCCCTGGTGCTCGACAGGGCTCCACAGGTCTTTTACTCGATCTGGCGATATTGCCGAGAATTGCGCCTGTCGAGAGCCCGAGTGTTTCAGGATGTCGCTGAACGAACGTTGCCCACCCAGATAGAAATGCAGCGCGCTCATGCCGATGCACAGGGTCAAGGTGCCTTGGCCGACGGTGCGCTGGAATCCGCGCTCGGCCGTCTGGCCCCAGGCTGCATGCAGGTGTTGCAGCGTATCGAGGCTCAGCCCTGCCGGGACCGGCAGGGGTGTCGAGCTGGCGGTTTTTTGCAAATGAGCTTCGATGGCTGCGACCAGCGGTAGCGGGTCGATCGCGAGAACGCTTTCCTGCTGCTCCGGGCGAAACCGGGCGCTGTAACGAGGCCCGGTGTCGCTGTCCGATGCGATGGCAAACAGTCCATCGGACCGTTTACCGGGTTGCAGCGTAATCCATTTACTCCAGGGCTCCAGCACCTCGGCGACCCGGGCAATCTGGTTCTGCCGCAGTTGGTTGCAACGGGAGGCTCCCAGCAGCAACGCGATGACGTAGGTCTGTTCGATGCTCAGCGTTTGCGTCTGGCTGGCCAGCTCGTCGCGCAGGCTCAGGTGCTGCAGCTGGTGCCGGCAGGCGATCCGGTACAGCTGATGCAACTCCAGCCACAGCCCTTCCGGTACCGGACAATAAAGCTCGGTGGCGCGGATCAACGGCCCGTTCAGGCAATGGATCGCACGTTGCAACGCCAGGGTCAGCACCGGTGCACGGTCCTTGCTGAATCGCGGAGTGACGCGCACGACAATCTGTTTATAGCCAATCGCCAAGTGATTTTGCAGCGCCTGGCAGAGGTTGGCGATCTTGCGCGATCGTTCGTCGAGGACGATCGACTGATGCAGGAAATGCCGCTCCAGGTGCTTGCAGACGTAATACACCTCGGGCCTTAGCAGCTCGAGCATTTGCAGGCGGTTATCGCTGGGCGTCAGGAGCTGATTGAGTTCGCTCAAGCCTTGATAGAGCTGGCGCGCGGTTTCGCCGATGCTGGCTTTAGGCAGATTGGCAATCCAGCGCTTGAGGTCGCGCGGGGTGGCTTCACAGAACGTCAGGCGCAATTGCTTGGGAACAGGCGCGCGTAGCAAGAGGTGGGGAAGGGTTTCATCCATGCCGTGAACAAACTCCAACAGGGAAAATGGGCAGTGAATGGCAGGACTGTAACATGCAGAAGTACCCTCGAGCCCGGGAATGTCGGCAGGCAGGGGATTACCGTTTGTCTGTCAGTCTGGTGACGTTCGGGCGTGCTACTAATCTGACAGTCGTGCGACTGGATACGCACAGTCGTACGGCCTGCTGCATACGCAGGGCAGGTCTCTTCGTAACTTCAAGGAGATGAGGTTCATGTCTAAATACGTAGTGGCAAATCAATGGGGCGGTAGTTCGGCACCCTGGCATCCGGGCGGAGACTGGGTACTGGGCGCGCGGGACAACCAGAAGGTTGTCGCCATCGAAATCAAATCGGGCGATGGCGGCAAGAGCTTCACCGGCACCATGACTTATGCCGGCGAAGGTCCCATTGGCTTCAAGGCTCAACGCACGGGCCAGAACCAGTACAACGTTGAAAATCAATGGGGCGGCAACGATGCCCCGTGGCACCCGGGTGGCAAATGGGTCATCGGTGGCCGGGATAATCAGAACGTTGTCGCGTTGAGCGTGACCTCCAATGACGGAGGGAAAAACCTCAGTGGCACCAATACCTACGCCAATGAAGGACCGATCGGCTTTCGTGGCCAGATAGAGTAACGGCACCACCGAAATATCCGGCCTCGCGAAGACGTTCGCGAGGCCGGATCATGCATCAGGCTGTTGGCAGGCCCATGCCCTGGCCCATCTGCACCGGCGAACCGGCCGCCAGTTCTTCAGCCCATTTGACCTGGTCCGGCCCGAATAGCACCACGGCTGTCGAACCCAGTTTGAAGCGACCCAGTTCCGCACCTTTTTCCAGGTGGATCGGCGCACGGGCTGCTTCGTCGTAGCGGAAGGTTTTCAGCTCGCGCTTCGGTGGCGTGACCAACCCGGCCCAGACCGTTTCGATCGATGCCACGATCATGGCGCCCACCAGCACCACGGCCATTGGCCCGCGCTCAGTGTCGAAAATGCACGCTACACGCTCGTTGCGGGCGAACAGTTCCGGCACGTTTTCAGCGGTGGTCTGGTTGACAGAGAAAATCCGGCCTGGAATGTAGACCATCTCGCGTAGCGTGCCAGCCAATGGCATGTGCACGCGGTGATAGTCCTTCGGCGACAGATAAATAGTGGCGAAATCGCCGCCCATGAATGGCGCGGCATTGGCCGCGTCACCACCGAGCAACTCCAGGACGCTGAAGCTGTGGCCCTTGGCCTGGAACACGCGGCCGTGTTCGATCGGGCCGAGTTGGCTGACGGCGCCGTCGGCGGGGCTGAGGATTGCACCCGGCGTCTGGTCCAGCGGACGCGCACCCTCTTTCAAGGCGCGCGTGAAAAACGCATTGAAGTGCTCGTACGCGGTGAGGTCTTCGACCAGCGCCTGGGACATGTCCACCTGATAGCGCTTGGCGAACCACGCCGTGAAGGCGTTCTTGAACCAGCGCACGCGGCATTCGGCAATGCAGCCGGCCAGTCGCGACAGCAAATGGTGGGGCAGCAGGTATTGGCTGAGGATAAACAAACGCTTATTCATTGACGGTCCTTAGAAACCTTATTTCTCTACCGGGGTATCGGGATGGTTGCCCCATTCGCCCCATGAGCCGGCGTAGCCTTTGACCCGCGGATAACCGAGGGCTTTGGCCACCAGATAGGTGAAGCCAGAGCGATGGTGGGTCTGGCAGTGGGTGATCACTTCTTTGTCTTTGCTGATCCCGAGTTGCTCCAGGATCTGCGGCATGTCCGTGCGAATGCGCAGGTGGCGCGCCGGATCCATGCCCGCGGTCCATTCGAAATTGACCGCGCCGGGAATGTGTCCTGCCTTGGCCGCCAGGACTTTCTCGCCGGAGTACTCCAGCGGTCCGCGGGCGTCCCAGATCGCCAGGTCGGCCGCGCCGAGACGGCTTTGCAGGTACTCGCGGGTAGCGATGGGTTCGTCGTGCAAGGTCAGGGGGGCCGGGCCGCCTACCGCCGCCGGGATCTGGATCGACATGGGCAAACCTTCCGCCAGCCAGGCCTGCAGCCCGCCGTCGACATAGTGGTAGTTGCGATGGCCGATAACGTCCAGCAGCCAGATAAAGCGTCCGGCCCAACCGCCGCCTTCGTCGTCATAGACGACGTAGACCGCGTCGGGGTTGTGTCCCAGTTCGCCGAACAATGCTTCAAGCGCTCCCTGAGTCGGCAGCAGGCCCGGCGCAGGCGCCTGGCCCAGTTGCGTACGCTTGGGATCGACAAAGCGGGCACCGGGTATATGCCCTTCGGCATAACGGGCGCTGCTGGTCAGGTCCACCAGGATAAGTTCGCGGGCTTCGAGACGGGCGAGCAGCTCGCTCGGCTCGATCACCAGGGTCAAGCCAGAGAAGTCAGACATGTGAGGTCTCCAGAGCACAAAGGGTTGGATTGTAGCGCAGCCTTCAGTGGCCGCGGTGGCTAAAGCTGTGCAGGGCTTTTTCGATGCACTGCGCGGTTTTGCCGAAGGCTTGCACGGTGATCTCCGAGAACGGCCCGCCGCCCTGATCCGCCACCACAACCATGATCACCCGGCCGTTGCTGACCAGTGAACGCAGTAACAGGTGTTCACCCGGGAATTGCGCGCGCAGGTCGGCGGGCAGAAGGGCCGAGAGTCGCGCATGGTTGTCCGGGCTCAGGCGCAGCTGCGCCTGTTGCGAGAGCAGGCGTTGCAGCACGGCGCTTTGGCTGACAGGGAAACTCAGGCTGGCGGCCGCCTTTGACAGGCCGAAGGCCTGGTGCACCCGCAAATGGGCGTGAGTGCGGTCGGCCATCAGAAGCATCACCCGTCGCATGCCGCACGCGACCAGGGCGTCGCAAGCAGAGGTGGTCAAGTGCATGGCATTGGCGAAGCGACTGGGCTGCATCAGCAATTCGGCGCATTGCCTGCGCCATTTCACCAGGTCTTCGGCGGTCGGCGCCGGGGTCGGCAGCCCATCCGCGTGAATGTTCTTCATCCCCCTTGGCCAGATCAGCGAAACGGCCGGGTGCCAAAGGTCTGGCATGGCGTGATGACGGGCGCTGGTGACGGCCTGTCGGTGCAACTGCTGCTGCACTTCGTCCATCGGCATTTGCAGGTAAAGGCTGGTCAGGTAGTTCCAGCGCTCAGCGTGCGCGCTGTCCCAGGTCTGTTGCACCGACAGCGCCAGGCCGTTGGCCAGCAACACGGTGTTGGCCGGTTGATTGAGCCAGCGGCGCAGGGTCGGATCGTCATCGAGGCGGTTCTGCTGGCGCAACGGGTGATGACTGTCGCGAGCGATGCGCAGGACCTTGACCAGTTCCCGTTGCTCGTTGAGCAGCAGTCGGTAACCTTGCTGCACCCAGAATGGCAGGTGCCAGAGGTCCGCCAGGGCCTGGCCTATTTGCAGCAGGCGTACGCCGAACAGCTGCTTCTCGACGTCGCGCGCCGATTCGCCATTATGGATGACCCGTTGTTCCCACTCTTCAAGCAACTGCGGATGGGTCAACGCCATCGGCCACAACGGCGAGAGAAACAGCAGGCTGCCCCAATGGATGTCTTGCCACAGCCGCGCCAGGCGACTGGCGAAAAAACCGTTGGCCTGTTGGGTCGCGTGCTGGCTGATCAACTGCAGTTGGCGCAGGGCGACGGGGATCTGCGACAGCGGCTCGGCGGGCAACCGCCCGAGGAGTTCTTCGGTGCGCTTCAATCCGAGACGATTGAGCGCCACCTCCAGGTTTTCAGCGGGCGTGGACAGGCGGCCCTGGGCATGCCGGTTGGCTTCGCGAATCACGCTCAAGGCCAGGGCAGGGCTGTCCTGCATCAATTCGGCGATATCGCGCAGCGAACTTCGCCTGTCGCGGATGGCCTTGCACACCCGATCGTGACTGGCTTGCGGAACGGGCAGGCGCACGCCATCGAGCAACTTGACCCAACCATCGAGTGTGCTCGGCGGCGGCGTTGGAGCGTTCGTTTGGTTAGCCATGTCTGGACGCGATCATCGTCTGCATTTATCTATGCCCCAAGCGTATGCCCGGAGCGGGCCACATTGGCTTTTCAGCTGAACGGGCTATAGTCTGGCGCAGTTTTGCCGATAAGGAGAAGAAGAGATTTTTCAACTTCCGAATATGACCTTGAACCCGACTCAGTAAGTGCTCCCCACCCTATGGCTAAAATAATCGGCATCATCGTCGTATTCGCGAGCGTGCTCGGCGGCTACGTGCTTTCCCACGGTAAAATTGCCGCCCTGATTCAGCCCTTCGAGGTGATGATTATCGGGGGAGCGGCCCTGGGTGCATTCCTGCAGGCCAACCCCGGTTACATGACGATGCGCGTGTTCAAGAAGTCCTTGAGCATGTTCAGCTCGCGTTTCACCCACATCTTCTACCTTGAGGTGCTGGGGCTGATCTACGAGATCCTCAACAAGAGCCGCCGCGAAGGCATGATGGCCATCGAAGGCGACATTGAAGATGCCGCCGCGAGCCCGATCTTCGCCAAGTACCCGGCGGTTCTGAAAGATGAACGCATGACGGCGTACATTTGTGATTACCTGCGCATCATGTCGTCCGGCAACATGGCGCCCCATGAGCTTGAGGGCCTGTTCGACATGGAGCTGTACAGCCTCAAGGAAGACCTGGATCACCCCTCCCACGCCGTGAACGGCATCGCCGACGCCATGCCCGGCTTCGGTATCGTCGCGGCGGTATTGGGTATCGTGGTGACCATGGCGTCCCTGGGTGATGGCGATCAGCAATCCATTGGCTTGCACGTCGGCGCGGCGCTGGTCGGTACCTTCTTCGGTATTCTTGCCGCCTACGGTTTCTTCGGCCCGCTGGCCCACTCTTTGGCCCACGATGCGAAGGAAGAACTGAACGTCTACGAGGCCATCAAGGCCTCGCTGGTCGCTTCCGCTTCCGGCATGCCGCCATCGCTGGCGGTGGAGTTCGGCCGCAAGGTGCTGTACCCGGCGCACCGTCCCAGCTTCGCCGAGCTGGAACAAGCGGTTCGCGGTCGCTGAGTCATGGAGAATAACCAGCCGATCATCATCAAGCGCGTCAAGCGCTACGCCGCCGGGCATCATGGCGGCGCCTGGAAAATCGCCTTCGCCGACTTCGCGACGGCGATGATGGCGTTTTTCCTGGTGCTGTGGCTGCTGTCCAACGCAACGCCTGAGCAGAAGATCGCCATCGCCGGTTACTTCAAGGACCCGATCGGCTTTACCGAAAGCGGTACGCCCTACATCATCGACCTGGGTGGTTCGCCGACCCTGGCACCGGATATCACGCTCAATCCCGAGATCAAATCCCAGCCGCAGCCGGACAAAGTGACCATCGGTACCGAACAGGCCGAAGGCATGGCCGAGCAGGTCGAGAAGGAACGGTTGGAGCTGCTGCTGCAAGAGTTGCAGAGCAAGGTCAATGAAAATCCTCAGTTGCACAAATTCAAGGACCAGATCCAGTTCGAGATCATTGCCAACGGTTTGCGCATCCAGGTCATGGACGCGGAAAACCGGCCGATGTTTGACTCGGGCAGTGCTCGCCTGAAACCGTACTTCGAAGATATTTTGCTGGCCATGGCCGACACCATCAAAGCCGTGCCGAACAAGATCAGCATCAGCGGCCACACCGATGCCACACCCTATTCGGGTACCGGTGATTTCGGTAACTGGGAGCTGTCAGCCAACCGGGCCAACGCGGCCCGCCGTGCGCTGGTAGCCGGCAGCTACCCGGAATCGCAAGTGGCGCGAGTCGTCGGGTATGCCTCCTCGGCCCTGTTTGATCGGGACAACCCGTTCAATCCGGTCAATCGGCGTATCGACATCGTGGTGCTGACCAAAAAAGCCCAGCGTGCCATGGAAGGTGCGCAAGGTGCGGAGCCTGCGCAGGAGCAGACGCCAGGGCAGGGCGCCCCGGGTGAAGTGCTGACCAACCCCGTCGACCCGAATGCGTTGCCGGCCGATAAAGAGCCATTGCCGGCGCATGAGCTTCGCGAGCGCTTGAATCTGTTCGATGACCCGGCGCCGAAACCGGGTGAACCGCCCAAGCGGTGACCCACAAAAAAGCCGACAGCGATGTCGGCTTTTTTTGTTTCTGCTGCCTGCTGCGGATCATGTCCGTGGCGCCACGAACATGATCCGGCTAGTTAGTAGCTGCTTTCGGGCAAGCTGGCGATGATCGAGCGATAGCTGTTCATCCGCTGCTGCTGCACGCGGCCTTCTTCCAGGGCCTTGAGCAAGGCGCAACCCGGTTCGCGGTCGTGCTTGCAGTCGCGGAAGCGGCAGGTGCCGATCAAGTCGTTGAACTCGATGAAGCCGGCTTCGACGTCGGCCCGGCTGACGTGACCCAGGCCGAATTCGCGGATACCCGGGGAGTCGATCAACTCACCGCCACCGGGAAAGTGGAACAAGCGCGCGGTGGTGGTGGTGTGGGTGCCCTGGCCGGACAGCTCGGACAGCGGGCCGACGCGGGTTTCGACTTCCGGCAGCAGGCTGTTGACCAGCGATGACTTGCCGACGCCGGACTGGCCGACGAACACGCTGATGCGCCCGTCCAGTTGCTCCTGCAGTTGCTCCATGCCATTGCCGTGGTGCGCCGACACTTCCAGCACCGGGTAGCCCAGCGTGCGGTAGACCGCCAGCAAGGCATTCAGCGCCGGGGCATTCTGTTCGTCGATCAGGTCGAATTTGTTGAGCAGCAGCAGCGGGCGAATCCCCGCGTGCTCTGCCGCGACCAGATAACGGTCGATCAGGTTGGCGTGGGGCTCGGGCAGTGGCGCGAAGACAATGACGATCATGTCGACGTTGGCCGCCACCGGCTTGAGCTGGCCACGGCTGTCCGGACGGCAGAGTTCGGTTTTACGCGGCAGTTGCGCCACGATCACGCCGATCCCCTGGTTGCCGGCACGCCAGACCACCTGATCGCCGGTCACCAGCGCCGGGAGGTTGGCGCGCAAGTGGCAGCGGAACACTTGGCCGGCCAACTCGCCATCGAGCGCTTCGACTTCGACCTGCACACCGAAGTGCGCGATCACCAGGCCCGTCTGTTCCGGACCCAGGTCGCCACCCTCGAGTGCCTCGACAGCCGAGGACTCGCGTTTGGCGGCGCGGGCAGCGCGTTCGCCCTGAATCTTTTCGATGCGCCAGTTTTGACGACGATTGAGTTGGCGTTTGGCCATGGGTGTTCCGTATCAAGAATGCAGCGATTAGGTAAAACGGCCGCGAGTTTAGCACGCCCAGCCACGTCCCTAGGCTAAACTGCGCAGCATTGCCTAGGAGTCGACACATGCAAAACCCGCAGAATCTGATCTGGATCGACCTGGAAATGACCGGTCTGAACCCCGATACCGACGTCATCATCGAGATGGCCACCATCGTCACCGACAGTGATCTGAACACCCTGGCCGAAGGGCCGGTGATCGCCATTCATCACAGCGATGAAATCCTTGCCGGCATGGACGAGTGGAACACCCGTCAACACGGCGGCTCGGGCCTGACCCAACGGGTTCGCGACAGCCGCATCAGCATGGCCGAAGCCGAAGCCGAGACCATCGCCTTCCTGGAGAAATGGGTGCCGAAGGGCAAGTCACCGATCTGCGGCAACAGCATTTGCCAGGATCGTCGCTTCCTTTATACCCACATGAAGTCCCTGGAAAGCTATTTCCACTACCGCAACCTCGACGTGTCCACGCTTAAAGAGCTGGCCGCACGCTGGGCGCCGGACGTGCGCGATAGCTTCCAGAAAGGCAGCACCCACCTGGCCCTGGACGACATCCGTGAATCCATCGCCGAGTTGCAGCATTACCGCAAGAACTTCATCAAGTTCTGATTCAGAGGTGTCCTTAAGGGCCCCTTCGCTGGCAAGCCAGCTCCTACAAGGGATGCGACATACCTGTAGGAGCTGGC
>NZ_MULM01000047.1:0-8578 GCF_002029345.1 Pseudomonas sp. VI4.1 | reverse complement strand
AGCCGGCTTGCCGGCGAAGGGCCGCTGAATATCGCGGTGATCTTGAGATCGCCTTCGCCGGCAAGCCGGCTCCTACAGGTTTGGTGCAAGACCCTGTGGGAGCGGCGGTGCGGCGATCCGACTTGCCCGCGATGGCCTCGACGCGGTCTCAAGTCAAACGCGGCCCCACATCAACCAAACGATAATTCCTCTTATTCAATCCCCCCTGCCCTGTTAGACTTTGCGCCCTTGTTTTGCTCGTCTTGCAGGATGTCTGATGCCCTCGCTGCCTCTTCGCTTGTCCGCACTGTTGCTGGCCCTGGGCCTGAGTGCCTGCGATGACGCCCCGAAGTTCACCCAGGCCGAACCCGGTGAAGCCCGGTCCGGTGGCAGCGCGACCGTGCGCAAGACCGATCAGAATGCATTTTCCCTGCCCTCCGCCAACCTGCCGCCCTCCCGGCGCGTGGACTTCAGCGTCGGCAACAGCTTCTTTCGCAACCCGTGGGTGATCGCCCCGTCGACCACCACCGCGCGGGACGGCCTCGGCCCCTTGTTCAACACCAACGCCTGCCAGAACTGCCACATCAAGGACGGCCGCGGTCATCCGCCCGCGCCTGACGCGCCCAATGCCGTGTCGATGCTGGTACGCCTGTCGATTCCCGATACGCCGGCCTACGCCAAGGTCATCGAGCAGCTCGGCGTCGTCCCCGAGCCGGTCTACGGTGGGCAATTCCAGGACATGGCCGTGCCCGGCATCGTCCCGGAAGGCAAGGTGCGGGTCGATTACACGCCGGTGCCGATTCGCTTCAAGGACGGCACCGAAGTCGAGTTGCGCAAACCGACGCTGCAGATCACCCAGCTCGGCTACGGACCGATGCATCCCGATACCCGTTTCTCGGCCAGGGTGGCGCCGCCGATGATTGGCCTGGGTTTGCTCGAAGCGATTCCCGAAGAGGCGATCCTGGCCAATGCCGAGGCGCAGGCCCGTGAGAAAAATGGCATCGCCGGGCGCCCGAATCGGGTCTGGGATGACGCGCAACAGAAAACCGTGCTCGGGCGCTTCGGCTGGAAGGCCGGGCAACCGAACCTCAACCAGCAGAATGTCCACGCGTTTTCCGGCGACATGGGCCTCACGACCAGCCTGCGCCCTGTGGATGACTGCACCGACGGGCAGACCGCCTGCAAGCAGGCGCCCAACGGCAATGGTCCGGATGGCGAGCCGGAAGTCAGCGATAACATTCTGCGCCTGGTGTTGTTCTACAGCCGAAACCTCGCGGTGCCGGCGCGCCGCGATGTCGGCGCGCCTGAAGTGCTGGCCGGCAAGAACCTGTTTTTCCAGGCGGGCTGCCAGTCCTGTCACACCCCCAAGTACACCACCGCCGCCAACGCCGCCGAACCTGAACTGGCCAATCAAGTGATTCGCCCGTACATCGCTCTGCTGCTGCATGACATGGGCGACGGCCTGGCCGACAACCGCAGCGAGTTCCAGGCCAGTGGCCGCGACTGGCGCACGCCGCCGCTGTGGGGCATCGGCCTGACGCAGGCGGTCAGTGGCCACACCCAGTTTTTGCATGACGGCCGCGCCCGCAACCTGCTCGAAGCCGTGCTCTGGCATGGCGGCGAAGCCAAGGCGGCGCAGCAACAGGTTTTGTCTTTCGATGCCGGGCAGCGTGCTGCGTTGCTGGCGTTTTTGAATTCCCTTTAATGCCTATTCCTCAAGCGGGAGCCCGACATGTTCCGTCCCAAATTGTTGTTCACCAGCCTTGCCGCGTTAGCCCTGGGCGCCTGTTCGCCGCAGGACCCGCAGGCCGTCACCTCGGCGGCCATTGCCAAGTCGGTGATTTTGCCGACCTACACGCGTTGGGTTGAAGCCGACCGCCAACTGGCCGTCAGTGCCTTGGCCTACTGCGAAGGCAAGGCCGACCTCGACACCGCCCGCGCCGACTTCCTGCATGCGCAAAAAGCCTGGGCCGAGCTGCAACCGCTGCTGATCGGGCCGTTGGCCGAAGGCAATCGCGCCTGGCAGGTGCAGTTCTGGCCGGACAAGAAAAACCTGGTGGGCCGTCAGGTCGAGCAACTGGTCACTGCTCAGCCGCAGATCGATGCCGCCGCCCTGGCCAAGTCCAGCGTCGTGGTGCAAGGCCTGTCCGCCTACGAATACATCTTGTTCGACAGCAAGCCTGATGTGGCCAACGCCGAACAGAAAGCCAAGTACTGCCCGCTGCTGATCGCGATTGGCGAGCGTCAGCAGCAACTGGCCGAAGATATTCTCAAGGGCTGGAACAACACCGATGGCATGCTCGCGCAAATGAGCAAGTTCCCGAACCCGCGCTACGCCGATTCCCACGAAGCCATCGCCGACTTGCTGCGGGTGCAAGTCACCGCCCTCGACAGCCTGAAGAAAAAGCTCGGCACGCCGATGGGCCGCCAGACCAAGGGTGTGCCGCAACCGTTCCAGGCCGATGCATGGCGCAGCCAGTCTTCCCTGACGGGCCTGGAAGCCAGCCTCGCCGCCGCCAGGACCGTGTGGGAAGGGGTCGACAACAAAGGCCTGCGCGGCCTGTTGCCGAGCGAGCAGAAACCCTTGGCCGACAAGATCGACGCCGCGTATGCCGCCTCCCTGAAGCTGTTCGCCAGCAACCAGCGCTCGCTGACTGAAATGCTCAACGACGATGCCGGTCGCCAGCAACTCAACGATATCTACGACAGCCTCAACGTCGTCCACCGCCTGCACGAAGGCGAACTGGCCAAGGCGCTGGGCATCCAACTGGGCTTCAACGCCAACGACGGTGACTGATGAGGGCAATTGCCATGCTGCGACGCCAGGCTCTGACGTTAGGTAGTTTGCTGCTGGGAGCCGTGACACTGGGCGGCTGGACGCTGTTCAGGCAAAAGGACAAAAGCCCGTTGCTGCTCTCGGCGCGGGACGATGGCGACGGCAAGCACTACGCCGTCGGTTATCGGCTGGACGGCACCCGGGTGTTCGCCACCCGGGTCGGCCAGCGCTGCCACGACATCATCAATCACCCGACGCTGCCGATGGCATTGTTCGTCGCCCGCCGCCCGGGCACCGAGAGTTACCTGGTCGACCTGCGCGACGGCACGCTGCTGCAAACCGTGGCCTCGCAGCCGAACCGGCACTTCTACGGTCATGCGGTGATTCACCAGAGCGGCGACTGGCTGTACGCCACCGAGAACGACACCGCCGATCCGGGGCGTGGCTTGCTCGGCGTGTACAGGTTCGAAGGTGAACGGCTGGTGCACGGCGGCGAGCTGCCGACCCATGGCATCGGCCCGCATCAGGTATCGTGGATGCCCGATGGCGAAACCCTGGTGGTGGCCAACGGCGGCATTCGTACCGAGGCCGAAAGCCGGGTCGAGATGAACCTCGACGCCATGGAACCGAGCCTGGTGCTGATGCAACGCGATGGCACTTTGTTGAGCAAGGAAACCCTGGCCCAGCCGATGAACAGCGTGCGCCACCTGGGGATCGCCAGCGACGGCACCATCGTCGCCGGCCAGCAGTTCATGGGGCCGTCCCATGAGTCTTCGGAACTGCTGGCGATCAAGCGCCCCGGCCAGCCGTTCGTGGCCTTCCCGGTGCCTGAGCACCAGTTGCAGGCGATGGGGCATTACACCGCCAGCGTCGCGGTCCACAGTGACTTGCGGCTGGTTGCCTTGACCGCGCCGCGCGGCAACCGCTTTTTCATCTGGGACATGGACAGTGGCGAAGTACGCCTGGATGCACCTCTGCCCGATTGCGCCGGGGTCGGTGCGGTGGCCGACGGGTTTGTCGTGACCTCGGGCCAGGGACGATGCCGGTACTACGATTGCCGCCAGGCCGATCTGGTTGCCAAACCGCTGGAGCTGCCAGCGGGGCTTTGGGACAACCATCTGCATCTGATGGCGTAGCGTCTCTACGCCTACGGCCTGCGCCCCTCCCTGTAGGAGCTGGCTTGTCGGATCGACGCACCGCAGCGAAGGCGATCTCAAGATCACCGCAACATTCAATGGCCCTTTCGCCGGCAAGCCGGCTCCTACATTTGAATGCGTCCCCCTGTAGGAGCTGGCTTGCCAGCGAAGGCGATCTTCAGGTCACCGCAACATTCAATGGCCCCTTCGCCAGCAAGCCGGCTCCTACAGGAGGTCGGGGGAACCCGGAAACATCCATTGGAATCAACCGCGCACTCGGAGTAATGTTCCAGACTGTATGCCCTGATTTTCTCCAAGGAAGTGGAAATATGCTGCGTCGCCGCATGTTGATCATGTTGGGTGTTGTTCTGCTGATCGTGCTGGTCCTGGCCGGTTACAAAGCCTTCTCCATCTACACGATGATTCAGGGCTTTTCCGCGCCGAAACCGCCGATCAGCGTCGCTGTGGCCACGGCCACCGAACAGCCGTGGCAAGACCGTCTGCCGACCGTCGGCACGCTCAAGGCCCTGCAAGGCGTGGACCTGAGCCTGGAGACCGATGGCACCGTCATCGATTTGCAGTTCGAGTCAGGACAGAAGGTCAAGGCCGGTCAACCCCTCCTGCGACTCGACAGCGCCGTGGAAAGCGCTTTGCTGGAAACGGCTCTGGCCGACCTTGGGCTGGCCCAACTCGATTACGGTCGCGGTAGCCAACTGGTCGGCAGCCAGGCCATTTCCAAAGGCGAATTCGACCGACTTTCAGCGGTGCAGAAAAAGAGCAAGGCCACGGTCAATCAACTCAAGGCTGCGCTCGGCAAAAAAAGCATCGTCGCGCCCTTCAGCGGGACCATCGGCATTCGTCAGGTGGACATCGGTGACTATCTCGCCAGCGGCACCATGATTGCCACCCTGCAAGACCTCAGCAGCCTCTATGTGGACTTCTTCGTGCCCGAGCAATCGATACCGAAGATCGCCCTTGGCCAACCGGTGCAGATCATCGTCGCGGCCTACCCGACGCAAACCTTCCCCGGCACCATCAGTGCAATCAACCCGAAAGTCGAAAACAGCACGCGCAACGTTCAGGTCCGCGCAACCCTGGCCAACCCCGACGGCAAGCTGCTGCCCGGGATGTTCGCCAGCCTGCAGGTGATGCTGCCTGACCCGCAGCCGCGCATCGTGGTGCCGGAAAGTGCGATCAACTACACCTTGTATGGCAATTCGATCTACGTCGTCGCGCAGAAAAAAAGCCGAAGACGGCAGCCTGGAAAAAGACGACAAGGGCCAACCGATCCTGATTGCCGAACGGCGTTTCATTGAAACCGGCGAGCGCCGTGATGGGCAGGTGATGATCACCAAAGGTGTGCAGAACGGCGAAAAAGTGGTCACGGCCGGCCAGATCAAACTGGACAACGGCGCACACATTGCCATCAGCGACGACAAGACTTTAGCCGAGAAGAACAGTCCGCCACGCGCGGACTGATCAAGGAATCCCCATGGCTTTTACCGACCCGTTCATCCGCCGCCCGGTGCTCGCCACCGTGGTCAGCCTGTTGATTGTGCTGCTGGGCTTTCAGGCCTGGAGCAAGTTGCCGCTGCGCCAGTATCCGCAAATGGAAAACGCCCTGATCACGGTGACCACGGCGTACCCCGGGGCCAACGCCGAGACCATCCAGGGCTACATCACCCAACCGATGCAACAGAGCCTGGCCAGCGCCGAGGGCATCGACTACATGACCTCGGTCAGCCGCCAGAACTTCTCGGTGATCTCGATCTACGCGCGCATCGGCGCCAACAGCGACCGCTTGTTCACCGAACTGCTGGCCAAGGCAAACGAGGTGAAGAACCGACTGCCCCAGGACGCCGAAGACCCGGTCCTGAGCAAGGAAGCCGCCGATGCCTCGGCGCTGATGTACATCAGTTTCTTCAGCAAGGAGTTGAGCAACCCGCAGATTACCGACTACCTGTCGCGGGTCATCCAGCCAAAACTGGCGACCTTGCCCGGCATGGCCGAAGCCGAGATCCTCGGGAACCAGGTATTCGCCATGCGCCTGTGGCTGGACCCGGTGAAACTGGCCGGTTTCGGCCTGAGCGCCAGCGACGTCACCGACGCCGTGCGCCAGTACAACTTCCTCTCCGCTGCCGGCGAAGTGAAGGGCGAGTACGTGGTCACCAGCATCAACGCCAACACCGAGCTCAAATCCGCCGAAGCCTTCGCCGCGATCCCGCTCAAGGTCGATGGCGACAGTCGCGTCCTGCTCAGGGATGTCGCGCGGGTGGAAATGGGCGCGGAGAACTACGACTCCATCAGTTCCTTCGGCGGCACCCCCTCGGTGTACATCGGCATCAAGGCCACGCCCGGCGCCAACCCGCTGGATGTGATCAAGGAAGTGCGCAAGATCATGCCGGACCTGGAAGCCCAGCTGCCGCCGAACCTCAAGGGTGAAATCGCCTACGACGCCACGCTGTTCATCCAGGCCTCGATCGACGAAGTGGTAAAAACCCTGTTCGAAGCGGTGCTGATCGTGATTGTGGTGGTGTTCCTGTTCCTCGGGGCGCTGCGCTCGGTGGTGATCCCGGTGGTCACCATTCCGCTGTCGATGATCGGCGTGATGTTCTTCATGCAGATGATGGGTTATTCGATCAACCTGCTGACCCTGCTGGCGATGGTGTTGGCCATCGGCCTGGTGGTGGACGACGCGATCGTGGTGGTGGAAAACATTCACCGACACATCGAAGAGGGCAAGACGCCGCTGGATGCGGCCATCGAAGGCGCCAGGGAAATCGCCATGCCGGTGGTGTCGATGACCATCACCCTGGCCGCGGTCTATGCGCCGATCGGCTTCCTGACGGGGCTGACCGGGGCGCTGTTCAAGGAGTTCGCCCTGACCCTGGCCGGGGCGGTGGTGATCTCGGGAGTCGTCGCCCTGACCCTGTCGCCGATGATGTGCGCCTTCTTGCTGCGCCATGATGAAAACCCCAGCGGCCTGGCCTATCGCCTGGACCTGATTTTCGAAGGCCTCAAGCGCCGTTACCAGCGCCTGCTGCACGGCACGCTCGCCACCCGGCCGGTGGTGCTGGTGTTTGCGGTGATCGTACTGTGCCTGATCCCGGTACTGCTCAAGTTCACCAAGTCGGAACTGGCGCCGGATGAGGATCAGGGCATTATCTTCATGATAGCCAATGCCCCGCAGCCGACCAACCTCGACTACCTGAGCGCCTATACCGACGAGTTCATCACGATCTTCAAGACGTTTCCCGAGTACTACTCCTCGTTCCAGATCAATGGCTTCAACGGCGTGCAATCGGGCATCGGCGGCTTCCTGCTCAAGCCGTGGAACGAGCGCAACCGCACGCAAATGCAGATCCTGCCCGAGGTCCAGAGCAAACTGGAGAGCATTCCCGGGCTACAGGTTTTCGGCTTCAACCTGCCCTCCCTGCCGGGTACTGGCGAGGGCTTGCCGTTTCAGTTCGTCATCAACTCCGCCAACGACTACGAGTCGCTGCTGCAAGTGACTGACCGGGTGAAAAAGCGCGCGCTGGAATCGGGCAAGTTCGCTTTTGTCGACGTCGACCTGGCCTTCGACAAGCCCGAAGTGGTGGTGGATATCGATCGCGCCAAAGCCGCACAGATGGGCGTGTCCATGCAGAACCTGGGCGGTACGCTGGCGACGTTGCTGGGTGAAGCGGAGATCAACCGCTTCACCATCGAAGGCCGCAGCTATAAAGTCATCGCGCAGGTCGAGCGACCGTTCCGGGACAACCCCGACTGGCTGAATAACTATTACGTCAAGAATACCCAGGGCGAACTACTGGCCCTGTCGACCCTGATTACCGTGACCGACCGGGCGCGCCCACGGCAATTGAACCAGTTCCAGCAACTCAACTCGGCGATTCTTTCCGGGGTCCCGCTGGTCAGCATGGGCGAAGCCATCGACACCGTACGCCAGATCGCCCAGGAAGAGGCACCGGTGGGTTACGCCTTCGACTACGCCGGCGCATCGCGGCAATACGTCCAGGAAGGCAGTGCGTTGTGGGTCACCTTCGCCCTGGCGCTGGCGATCATTTTCCTGGTACTGGCCGCCCAGTTCGAAAGCTTCCGCGATCCGCTGGTGATCCTGGTCACCGTGCCGCTGTCGATCTGCGGCGCGTTGATTCCGTTGTTCCTGGGCTGGTCGAGCATGAACATCTACACCCAGGTCGGCCTGGTGACCTTGATCGGTTTGATCAGTAAACACGGGATCCTGATCGTCGAATTCGCCAACCAGTTACGCAAGGACAAAGGCCTGGCGCCACGCGAGGCCGTGGAGGAAGCCGCGGCGATTCGACTGCGTCCGGTGTTGATGACGACCGCCGCCATGGTGTTCGGCATGGTGCCGTTGATCATCGCCACCGGTGCGGGCGCGGTCAGCCGGTTCGACATCGGCATGGTGATCGCTACGGGGATGTCGATCGGGACGTTGTTCACGCTGTTTGTGTTGCCGTGCGTGTACACATTATTGGCCAAACCCGACAAACCTGAAGAACACACACAACCCCCTGTAGGAGCGAGCTTGCTCGCGATGCCAGCTCCTACAGGGGTGTACGTCAGAGTGGCGCGGGCTGGATGATTTCGACCCAGTAGGCATCCGGATCCTTGATGAACGCCAGGCTCTTCATGCGGCCGTCGTTCAGGCGTTTCTGGAAATCGC
>NZ_MULM01000049.1:0-9155 GCF_002029345.1 Pseudomonas sp. VI4.1 | reverse complement strand
TAGGCCGTCTTCGCTGGCAAGCCAGCTCCCTACAGGGGGGGGGAGGCGGTGTGTCACGGCGATACATGGTATTGGCCGATAGACCGTCTTCGCTGGCAAGCCAGCTCCTACAGGGGGGGTAGCGGTGTGTCAGGCGATACATGTATTGGCCGATAGACCGTCTTCGCTGGCAAGCCAGCTCCTACAGGGGGGTAGCGGTGTGTCAGGCGATTTATGTAGTGACTGACATGTCGTCTTCGCGGGCAAGCCAGCTCCTACAGAGAAGCTGGCACCCTTGTTGCTAACACCTGACTACCCGCTGAGTGAGCGTCAAAAAATTGCGGGTCGCCAAAGAGAGTAGACGATGAGCCAAGGTATTGAATTCAATCGGTTGATGCTGGACATGCGGGCCATGCAAATGGATGCCATGTCTGCGTCGAAACCGACGGCTGCCGTCCCGCAACTGCCGGGCAGCAGCTTTGCCGACATGCTCGGTCAGGCCGTCAATAAAGTGAACGAAACCCAGCAGGCCTCCAGCCAGTTGTCCACGGCGTTCGAGATCGGCAAAAGCGGTGTCGATCTGACCGACGTGATGATTGCCAAGGAAAAAGCCGGTGTGTCGTTCCAGGCGATCACCCAAGTCCGTAACAAGCTGGTTCAGGCTTACCAAGACATCATGCAGATGCCGGTTTAAGGGCGGTATTGAGTCATGGCAGAACCAGGCGCTGATAACGTTCCGGCCAGGGCCACTCCGATAGGCGGCAAAGCGCCGCTGTTCGGCTTGTCCTTTCTGGAAAATCTCTCCGAGATGACCATGCTGCGTCAGGTGGGCCTGTTGGTCGGTCTGGCGGCGAGCGTGGCGATTGGCTTTGCCGTGGTGTTGTGGTCCCAGCAACCGGACTACCGGCCGCTGTACGGCAGCCTCGCCGGGATGGACGCCAAGCAGGTCATGGATACCCTGGCGGCCGCCGATATTGCCTACTCCGTCGAACCCAATTCCGGCGCCTTGCTGGTCAAGGCCGAAGACCTGTCGCGCGCGCGCCTCAAGCTCGCGGGCGCGGGTGTCACGCCCAGCGACGGCAATATCGGTTTTGAAATCCTCGACAAGGACCAGGGCCTGGGCACCAGCCAGTTCATGGAAGCGACCCGCTATCGGCGCGGCCTCGAAGGCGAACTGGCCCGGACCATCTCCAGCCTGAACAACGTCAAGGGTGCCCGCGTGCACCTGGCCATTCCGAAAAGCTCGGTGTTCGTGCGCGATGAGCGCAAGCCCAGCGCATCGGTGCTGATCGAACTGTATTCCGGCCGTTCCCTGGAACCTGGCCAGGTACTGGCGATCATCAATCTGGTCGCCACCAGCGTGCCTGAACTGAGCAAATCCCAGGTCACCGTGGTCGATCAGAAGGGCAACCTGCTGTCCGATCAGGCGGAAAATTCCGAGCTGACCATGGCCGGCAAGCAGTTCGACTACAGCCGCCGCATGGAGAGCATGCTCACCCAGCGCGTGCATAACATCCTGCAACCGGTGCTGGGCAACGATCGCTACAAGGCCGAAGTCTCGGCCGATGTGGATTTCAGTGCCGTCGAGTCGACCTCCGAGCAGTTCAACCCGGACCAGCCGGCGTTGCGCAGCGAACAATCGGTGAACGAACAACGCACCACCAGCAATGGCCCGCAAGGCGTGCCGGGTGCCCTGAGCAACCAGCCGCCATCGCCGGTGTCCGCGCCTGCAACCACCGGTGGCGGCACCGCGTCGGCCGGCATGGTCCAGCCTGGGCAGCCGCTGCTGGACGCCAACGGTCAGCAAATCATGGACCCGGCCACCGGCCAGCCGATGCTCGCCCCGTACCCGGCGGACAAGCGCTCGCAGTCCACCAAAAACTTCGAGCTCGACCGTTCCATCAGCCACACCAAACAGCAGCAGGGCCGGTTGAATCGCCTATCGGTGTCGGTGGTGGTGGACGATCAGGTGCGGATCAACCCGGCCAACGGTGAAACCACCCGCGCGCCGTGGACCGCCGATGAATTGTCGCGCTTCACCCGTCTGGTGCAGGACGCCGTCGGTTTCGACGCCAGCCGTGGCGACAGCGTCAGCGTGATCAACATGCCGTTCTCCGCCGAACGTGCCGAAGTGATTGCCGATGTGCCGTTCTACTCCCAGCCGTGGTTCTGGGATGTGGTCAAGCAAGTGCTGGGCATCCTGTTCATCCTCGTGCTGGTGTTCGGTGTGCTGCGTCCGGTGCTCAACAACATCACCAACGGCGGTAAAGGCCGGCAGCTGGTCGGCGTCGGCAACGATGTCGAATTGGGTGGCATGGGCGGTCTGGATGGCGAACTGGCCAACGATCGCGTCAGCCTTGGCGGCCCGACCAGCATCCTGCTGCCAAGCCCGAGCGAAGGCTATGACGCCCAGTTGAATGCAATCAAGAGCCTGGTGGCAGAAGACCCGGGTCGTGTGGCCCAGGTCGTGAAAGAGTGGATTAACGCAGATGAATGATAGAGCCGCTGCCGACAAACTGTCCAAGGTCGACAAAGCCGCGATCCTGCTGCTGTCCCTGGGCTCCACCGACGCCGCCCAGGTGTTGCGCCACATGGGCCCGAAAGAGGTGCAGCGCGTGGGCGTGGCCATGGCGCAGATGGGCAACGTGCACCGCGAGCAGGTCGAGCAGGTGATGAGCGAGTTCGTCGAGATCGTCGGCGACCAGACCAGCCTGGGCGTCGGCTCCGACGACTACGTGCGCAAAATGCTGACCCAGGCCCTGGGCGAAGAAAAGGCCAACGGCCTGATCGACCGCATCCTGCTGGGCGGCAACACCAGTGGCCTCGACAGCCTGAAATGGATGGAGCCGCGTGCCGTCGCCGACGTGATCCGTTATGAGCACCCGCAGATCCAGGCCATCGTGGTCGCCTACCTCGACCCGGACCAGGCCGGTGAGGTGCTGGGCAATTTCGACCACAAGGTGCGCCTGGACATTATCTTGCGCGTGTCTGCGCTCAACACCGTGCAGCCAGCCGCCCTGAAAGAGCTCAACCAGATTCTCGAGAAGCAGTTCTCCGGCGCCTCGAATGCCTCGCGTACCAACCTGGGGGGCATCAAGCGCGCGGCCGACATCATGAACTTCCTCGACAGCTCGGTGGAAGGCCAGTTGATGGACTCGATCCGCGAAGTCGACGAAGACCTGTCCGGCCGGATCGAAGACCTGATGTTCGTGTTCAACAACCTGGCCGATGTCGACGACCGCGGAATCCAGGCATTGCTGCGCGAAGTGTCCTCCGATGTGCTGGTGCTGGCCCTCAAGGGCTCGGACGAAAACGTCAAGGACAAGATCTTCAAGAACATGTCCAAGCGCGCGGCCGAACTGTTGCGCGACGACCTCGAGGCCAAGGGCCCGGTGCGCGTCAGCGACGTGGAAACCGCGCAGAAAGAAATCCTCACCATTGCCCGCCGTATGGCCGAAGCCGGAGAAATCGTTCTCGGCGGGAAGGGCGGCGAAGAGATGATCTGACATCACTATGTCGACTGAACATGATGAGTCCCAGACCGACCTGATCCGAGCCAAGGACGTCAGGGGTGTCGATATCTGGTCGTTGCCCAGTTTCGATCCGTACGTCCCCGAGCCCGAACCGGAGCCTGAACCCGAGCCGCCGGCCATGCAGGAAGTGCCGCTGGAGGAAGTCCAGCCGCTGACCCTCGAAGAGCTCGAAAGCATTCGCCAGGAAGCCTACAACGAAGGTTTCGCCACCGGCGAGCGGGAGGGCTTCCACAGCACCACGCTCAAGGTCCGCCAGGAAGCCGAAGTGGCGCTGGCGGCGAAACTTGCCGCGCTGGAAAAGCTGATGGGCCACCTGTTGGAGCCGATTGCCGAGCAGGACACCGAGATCGAGAAGGCCCTGGTCGACCTCGTGCAGCACATCACCCGCCAGGTGATCCAGCGCGAACTGGCCATCGATTCGACACAGATCGAACACGTCATGCGCGATGCCCTCAAGCTGTTGCCGTTGGGCGTGGGCAACGTGCGGCTGTACATCAATCCGCAAGATTTCGCCCAGGTCAAAGCCCTGCGCGAGCGTCATGAAGAAACCTGGCGCATCGTCGAGGACGAGGCATTGTTGCCGGGCGGGTGCCGGGTCGAGACCGAGCACAGTCGCATTGACGCGTCGATTGAAACCCGGGTGACGCGGGTCATGGACAAGCTGTTCGATCAACTGCACGAACAGGTACTGCACCCGGCGGCGCCGGACCTGAGCCTGGAGCTGCCGACGGGCAACACAGCGCCAGCCGCCCCCGCACCGGATGTGCCCGATGCGCCTTGACCGCACCAGCTTCGCCAAGCGCCTGGGCAGTTACGCCGAGGCCACCACGCTGGCCGGCGCGCCGATCCTCGAAGGCCGCCTGCTGCGCATGGTCGGCCTGACCCTCGAAGCCGAAGGCTTGCGCGCCGCCATGGGCAGCCGCTGCATGGTGATCAACGACGACAGTTACCACCCGGTGCAGGTCGAAGCCGAAGTCATGGGCTTCTCCGGCAACAAAATCTTTCTGATGCCGGTCGGCAGCGTCGCCGGTATCGCCCCCGGTGCGCGCGTGGTGCCGCTGGCGGACAGTGGTCGCCTGCCGATGGGCATGAGCATGCTCGGGCGGGTACTCGATGGCGCCGGTCGGGCGCTGGACGGCAAGGGCGGGATGAAGGCCGAAGACTGGGTGCCGATGGACGGCCCGACCATCAACCCGCTCAAGCGTGAACCGATCAGCGAACCGCTGGACGTGGGCATTCGTTGCATCAACGGCTTGTTGACGGTCGGTCGCGGCCAGCGCCTCGGGTTGTTCGCCGGTACGGGCGTGGGCAAGAGTGTGCTGCTGGGCATGATGACCCGCTTCACCGAGGCCGACATCATCGTGGTCGGGCTGATCGGCGAACGTGGGCGTGAGGTCAAGGAATTCATCGAGCACATCCTCGGCGAAGAAGGCCTCAAGCGTTCGGTGGTGGTGGCATCGCCCGCGGACGATGCGCCGCTGATGCGACTGCGCGCGGCCATGTACTGCACGCGCATCGCCGAATATTTCCGCGACAAGGGCAAGAACGTGCTGTTGCTCATGGACTCCCTGACCCGTTTCGCCCAGGCCCAGCGGGAAATCGCCCTGGCCATCGGCGAACCGCCCGCGACCAAGGGGTATCCGCCGTCGGTGTTCGCCAAGTTGCCGAAACTGGTGGAGCGCGCCGGCAATGCCGAGAAGGGCGGCGGTTCGATCACCGCGTTCTACACCGTGTTGTCCGAAGGCGACGACCAGCAGGATCCGATTGCCGACTCGGCGCGCGGCGTGCTCGACGGGCACATCGTGCTGTCCCGGCGCCTGGCCGAGGAAGGTCACTACCCGGCGATCGATATCGAAGCGTCCATCAGCCGGGTCATGCCGTCGGTGGTGTCGAAGGAACACATGGCCCGCGCCCAGTACTTCAAGCAATTGTGGTCGCGGTATCAGCAGAGTCGCGACCTGATCAGCGTCGGCGCCTACGTTGCCGGCGGTGACCGGGAAACCGACCTGGCGATTGCCCTGCAGCCGCAGTTGGTCAAATACCAGCGCCAGGGCCTGAACGACAGCATCAGCCTGGGTGAAAGCGAAGCCTACCTGGGTTCGATTTTTGCCCCTGCGGCCGGCGGCTAACCGGCCATGGCCCAGAGTCGCGCAGCCCGCCTGGCCCCGGTGGTGGACATGGCGGAAAAGGTCGAGAAAGCCGCGGTCCAGCGCCTGGGGCACTTCCAGGGGCAGGTCCGCCTGGCCGAAAGCAAACTCGCCGACCTCGAAGCGTTTCGGCTCGACTACCAGGAGCAATGGATCGTGCGCGGCAGCAGCGGCGTTTCCGGGCAATGGTTGCTGGGGTATCAAGGCTTCCTCGCGCAACTGGGCACGGCCATCGATCAGCAACGACAAAGCCTGACCTGGCATCAGAACAATCTGAACAAGGCACGGGAAACCTGGCAGCAGGCGTATGCCCGGGTCGAAGGCTTGCGCAAACTGGTTCAGCGTTACATGGATGAGGCGCGACGACTGGAAGACAAGCGCGAGCAGAAGCTGCTGGATGAATTGTCGCAGCGGCTGCCGCGGCAGGATCCGTATTGAATCAGGCGTCCTCGGCCCCACCACCACTACCAGCCTTGCCCCCATCCCCGCCAAGTGCTAAACCTTCCACACCTACGTTCTCCAATGACAAGGAAGCCGTTCATGTCAGTCGTTACAGAAGTATCCCCGGATGGACAAAAGCTGACGATATCGATCAAGGGACGATTCGATTTCGCCAAGCATCAGGAATTTCGTGAGTCCTACGAGGACAAGGAACTCTCCGCCGTCGTCGTCGACTTGAAAGAAGCCACCTACCTCGACAGTTCGGCCCTGGGCATGTTGCTCTTGCTGCGCGATCACGCCGGTGGCGACGAGTCCGACATTCGCGTGGTCAACAGCAGTTCCGACGTGAAGAAGATCCTCGCCATCTCCAATTTCGACAAACTGTTCGACATCAGTTGAGCGGCATGCAGCCGCCGCTCGAATCGCTGACGATCCTGATCGCCGAAGACAGCGCCGCCGATCGCATGCTGCTGTCGAGCATCGTCCGGCGCCAGGGCCATGCGGTGCTGACGGCCGCCAACGGTGCCGAGGCGGTCGAAGCGTTCCGTCAGCAACGCCCGCAACTGGTGTTGATGGACGCGATGATGCCGGTGATGGACGGCTTCGAGGCGGCGCGGCAGATCAAGGCGTTGGCCGGCGAAACCCTGGTGCCGATCATCTTTCTGACCTCGCTCACCGAAAGCGAAGCCCTGGCGCGCTGTCTGGAAGCCGGGGGCGACGACTTTCTGGCAAAGCCCTACAACCAGGTGATTCTCGCCGCCAAAATCAAGGCGATGGACCGCTTGCGCCGGTTGCAGGCCACCGTGTTGCAGCAGCGAGACCAGATCGCCAGGCACCACCAGCACCTGCTCAACGAGCAGCGGGTGGCCAAGGCCGTGTTCGACAAGGTGGCCCATTCCGGTTGCCTGAATGCCCTGAATATCCACTACCTGCAATCGCCCTACGCGCTGTTCAACGGCGATCTGTTGCTGGCCGCGTATACGCCTGCCGGCGACATGCACGTATTGCTCGGGGACTTCACCGGCCATGGTTTACCGGCGGCTGTCGGGGCCATGCCCCTGGCTGAAGTCTTCTATGGCATGACGGCCAAGGGTTACGGCCTGGCCGAAACCTTGCGCGAGATGAATGCCAAGCTCAAGCGCATCCTGCCGGTGGGCATGTTCTGCTGTGCCACGCTGCTGCGCCTGAGTTTTCAGCGGTGTTCGGTGGAGGTGTGGAACGGCGGGATGCCGGACGGTTACCTGCACAGCGTCGCCAAGGGTGAGCGCACGCCGCTGCAGGCTCGGCACTTGCCGCTGGGCGTGCTGAGCCCGCAAGCCTTCGACGATCGCACCGAAGTGTTTCCGATGGCGGTCGGCGATCGGGTGTTTCTGTTATCCGACGGTGTGGTCGATACCTGCGATGCCAACGAACAACTGTTTGGTGTCGAGCGGCTGCAGCGGGTGTTTGCCGCCAATCGGCAGCCTGATGAGTTGTTCGCCGAGATCGAGCAGGCGCTGCGGGAATTTCGCGGTGAAGCCCGTGACGACGTCAGCATGGTCGAGGTCAGCTTTCTGGAGGGGGAGCAGGTGAGCCCGCCGGCGTTGGTATATTCCGACAGTGGCCAGTCCTGCCCGCTGGACTGGTCGGTGAGTTTCGAGTTTCGCGCGGCCACGCTCAAGCGCTTCAACCCGCTGCCTTATCTGTTGCAGTTGCTGCTGGAGGTCCATGGGCTGCGGGCGCAAAGCGGGGCGCTCTACAGTGTGCTGGCGGAACTCTATTCCAACGCCCTGGAGCATGGCGTACTGGGCCTGGATTCCAGCCTCAAACGGGATGCCGCGGGTTTT
Organism: Pseudomonas sp. VI4.1; assembly: GCF_002029345.1. Lineage (NCBI taxonomy): Bacteria > Pseudomonadati > Pseudomonadota > Gammaproteobacteria > Pseudomonadales > Pseudomonadaceae > Pseudomonas > Pseudomonas sp. VI4.1. The sequence goes on along the minus strand of NZ_MULM01000049.1, from coordinate 1,229 downwards.
ACCCGCTATTATCAACAGCGCAATACTCGCCTGGATGAGTTGCAGGGTGGCTTCATCCGGATACATCTGCAGGTGACACCGCAGGGCAAGGGCGGTTGCCTGACGGTTCGCGTCGAAGACAGTGGCAAGGGGTTTGATGTCGATCGGGTGCTGCAGCTGCCCGCTGATGGAGCCCGTCTGTCGGGACGTGGCATCGGCCTGATCCGTCAATTGAGCCGTAATGCCCACTGGTCCGACGAGGGTCGAAGTGCCCGCGTGGAGTTTTGCTGGGAGGCTCTGGCATAATCCACGCATTCTTGATCAAGGAGTGAGCAAGTGGCTGACACACATCTGGACTTCGACGTGCTGAGCGCGTTGCAAGAAGTCATGGAGGATGAGTATCCGATGTTGCTGGATACCTTTCTCGCCGACGCTGAAGAACGCCTGGTCCTGTTGCACAAGGCAGACGATGCCCAGCAACTGATGAATGCTGCCCACAGTTTCAAGGGCAGCAGCAGCAATATGGGCGCCATTCGCCTGGCCCGGTTGTGCCATGAGCTGGAGCAATGCGCCAAGCAGAAACGCCTCGCCGGCGTTGAACAACTGGTGGGCGAAATCGACGGCGAATTCGCCCTGGTCCGTCCGCTGTATGAGGCCGAACGTCAGCGCGTGCTTGCCGACTAGGACAACTGTGTGGGCGCTTTTCGCACCGCGCACTTGAACCTGGCGCGACCCTTGCTTTGATCTCCGTCAACTGTACCTACGATCCCAGTGCGGCGGAGACCGTTTCATGCCCGTGACCCCCAATATGCTTCTGCAGGCCGCCGCCCAGACCAAGGCCAAGGCGGTATCCGCCAATCCACCGGCGCAGGTCGCCGAGCCCGCGGACAAGGCCTCCAGCTTCGCCGATGTCTACGCCAACCAGGCTCGCAACCCACGTGCTGCAGGGAACGACGGGCCAGCCAAGCCCGTGCGCGACACCGCCGCTGAAGGGCCGGGCAAAAAGGACCTCGGCCACGACAAGGCTGCCGCCGCGAAGCCGGCCGTTGCCGATAGCGGCAAATCCTTGCCCGCCGATAAACCGGCGGCCGACGACCCGATCGCCGACGAGGGGTCGGATGCCGTTGACGCCTCTGTCACCGAGGCGACGGGCGAGCCAGCCACCGATCCCGCAGGGCCGACCCTTGTCGCGCAAACTCCGCCAGCGGTAGACGCCGTGCCGCCCCTGGCGAACAGCCGGTGGTTCGCGG
>NZ_MULM01000048.1:0-9105 GCF_002029345.1 Pseudomonas sp. VI4.1 | reverse complement strand
TGCGGGTATTGTACGGGTTGAAACTCAGGCTGGCGGGCACGACTGGGCCGCGGAGGTCATTGGCTTTGATTTCCGGCAAGGCGAGGCTGACGGTGTACTGGCCGGTGCGGGGGTCGACACCGGACTGCACGAAACTGAGGAAGTTGAAGGCGTTGGAGTGGACCGCGGTCTTGGCGCTCATGGATAGGTCTCTGGTCTGTTTCGAAAAGCTGCTCACTGGGATGTCAGTGAAGTCGTGTATAAATAAGCCGAGACTGAGTTAGTCATAAATCACTTGGACGCAACTTAAGTTTTTGTCGATCTTGTTGGCGTCTTTTATATATTTATTTGTTAGCGTAACGCCAGGCTGGATAGGGGTGTTTAATGGGTAGTCTGCAAGGTTTCTCAGATCTATCATCTGGGTGTTGGTTGGATTTTTAATGGTTCTTAGATATAGCGTAAAATTATGGGTCTCGCTGGATTGGCAGCCACCGGGTTTACCACCGCGTAAGTAACTCCAGAGGCGGATAGTGACGGCTGAGCGCACGCCATCTAATTTAATAAAGCGAACCCGGCTATGATCGCAAGGACGAATTCCAGGTCCGCCAGCATAATAACTAATCTCAAACACTTGGGGTGATGCGTCGACGCCACATTGCTCAATGCCGTTTTCGTAGATGAATGTTATTCTTCCAGGGTTCGTATCGGTTGTGCTTTCCGTACCTGCCAGCGATGGCGTCGCGTGCAAGAAAAAAATAGCCAGGAATGTATTGAGTACAGCTGAGTTTAAATTGTTCATGGAAGGCCTCGATCATAAAATTTATAGGTCGGGCAATAAAATGCCCGCTGAAGTGAAGTCAGACGTAAAGCCGCAGAACGTGAGGTATGTTTGCTCGGCGAGTAAATTACAACATGAATTTTGGATGTCGAAAGTTGGTATTTCTAGCCGTTGAAAAATGTGAGCGTTCGTGGCTATTTGTTTAATTGTATTCCAATTTGACTAAGGCGGCGGCTAACGAAAAGAGGATTTTCTACGCCCTGGAAAATAAGCCCAGGCACATAGACTTTTCCGGCAGGGGCATTCATTAAATATCTAAACGTCATGCTTGGCGTGTTGACATTATCTTTGATGGTCCTGAGGTTGATGGCGCCGTACTTTTGAGAATCAACCTCTGTCGTAATTCTAATCGAGACGGCTGAGCGAACCCCTTCAAGCGAAAATGTGTCATCGATGGTAACGCCTCGGCAACCGCTAGCGTCTCCTCTGCCTATCGAATATATGGTTTCTTGTATTAGTAAGCGACAATTTTCGAATACCAAAAATCCAGTACTGGTCGCAGATGCAACTGGCGTAGGATCAACGGGCGCGGCGAAAATTTGTCCTGCCATCAATAAGCTCCCTGTGAATATTAATGCGCGATGCCAAACTCGAATGATGTTCATATATTGATCTCCCTAAGTAGTAATGCACTTGGCTCATAAAATAGAAGCCCGGTTGGAGTTAACCATAGAGTATTTTTCAGGTCTGTAAACCTAGCAGTTCTGTTAGGTAGGCAAGTCGAAAATTAAAGCGTAAAAACACCTCCGTCGAAGCAATTATTTTTACGGGTCGGGTGACTGCCCACTGATCAACGATGGAGTTCCGAACATGACAGCGGTTACGTATCCCGCACCGAAAGTCCCTTTTCTGGATGCCGATAATGCGCTAGACCTTGCACAGTTGGACACGGGAAGCCTGGTTACCCATGTCTGGTTTCCGGACATAGAAACATACGTGGGACATTTCATTCTTGTGAACTGGCGAGGTTGTACGGCACAAGGTGACGCTATTGATAGCGTGGCAGGTGTTGCCTATCCCATTGATGACACCCTGACGCCTGAAGGGCTCCCGATTAGCTTCCCCAATGACTCGCTACAAAGATTGGATCAGGGCTGGGTGTTTTATTCATACTCAGTCAAGGACCCCATGGCGCCCACACCGGGACCCGAATCAAAACGATTGTTTTTTTACGTCGGAATACGTCCTTCGCTCACGTCGCACTTGCCTGTTCCACTGGTTCGCGAATCCCATGATCTGGCATTGGATCCTGACGTAAGAGTATTACCCTCCGATGGCGTCACGGTAGCCGTACCGCCGTATGCGGCTATGGCGAAGGGCGATAAAGTCACACTGCAATGGCACGGCTTCGACAGGAACGGTGTCCCAAGGCCCTTTAATCCCGTCTGGGAGGTGACAGACGCGCAGGTCGGTCGGCCATTGACGCGACTGGTGGAAAGATCTCGAGTCCTGCTGATTTCAGGCGGCCGGTTGGAGTTGAGTTATCGCATCGACTACGCGGGGGGAGGCGAACCTAGCGTTTCTGCGCTGCAAACCCTGCAGATTTTGGCGCCGGCTCTGCCGCGTCTACCTGAACTGGCGATCGATGGCCACGGCGCAGGCCCTATCGATCCCGTGCGTTTTCCAGGGGGCGTGACGTTGCGGGTTGCGTTACACCCCCAGGCTCGGGTGGGTGACACTGTACTGGTGAATGCGACTGTGAGCACCGGCACCAATGCGGCTGTCTCGGTGCGCCTCGACCCCTCGACATTCGACAGCGGTACCCTGACATTGCAGCTGGAGCATTCTTGGCTGGTGGCCAACAATCGCAAGAATGCGGAGCTCACCTACCAATATGCGCGCCCAGGTAGCGTCTTGTCCGGTGAACCCCTGCGTTTGCTGATACGCCAGCCGCTGGATATTCCAATGCCGAGCCTCGAGGACGCTGTACCGGAGCCAAGTGACGAGCCGAATGAAGGCCGAATGAACGCGGCAGATACCACAAGCGGCAGTCGGGCGAGTGTGCGCCCCGAGGCGATTGTCGATGAAGCCGACACCATCCATTTGTATTGGGGTGAACCTGGCACGGCGGGCCATAGCGTGGTGACGACGCCGGTTGCAGGCAACTGGCGAGCATTCGATATTCCAAAGAATGCCATTGCAATGAACATGGGGGCGGGTGTCAATTCGCGTGAGCGGTTGAAAGTGTTCTGGCGGGTTGTTCCCAATGGCGAACCGCCGGAAAACTGGCAGGACTCCGACCCCTTCTGGTTGAAGATCGTGCCATTCCCCCTGGATCGTTTCCCGACCATTCAGTGTGTACCGGCAGCAGGCACCTCTGAGCTTTCTCTTGAACGGATCACCGATCCCAAGGGGGCCGAGTTCAAGCTAGGACGTTGGGCGTATATGGCGCAAGACCAAATCCTCAATATCAAGGTCGTAGGGACGGATTATTATTTAATCAAGAATCATCCCCTTACCGAAACCGAGGCACTAGCGCCGCACATTTCTTCGTGGCTGCCCGAATCGTTTCTTCGGACTGAAATCGGGATCGGTAACAAGTTCAAGGTGGCGGTCACAGTCAGCTTTGATGAAGGGCGAACACATACTGCCTTCAAGGACTCTTCCGAGCTGACATTGCGTGCCTGACACCTGATGTTGAACCTTGCATTGTAAAGACTGCGGTTCTGTATTGAATCGTTCGGGCGATCGAAATAATAAACTCATTGAAAGGGATGCATCATGGCCAACTCAAAAAAAGAACTGCTGGAATGGCTGGCACTTAAACCGAGGACAGCCGGTTGGGGCGCAGTGGTCGCTTATGATCGCAGCAAGTGCAATACCTTGTTGCTGCAGGACTACATTAACAAATTCACCGTCAATAGTTATCTGGAGCCGATCAATGAGCCAGTTGCCGTTGGCGATGCCAACTGGCAGCACCTCAGCGACTGGGTTACCGATGTGCCACGACTGTCTTTTGAAGACAGTTCGAAGGCGGCGGGCGGCGAGGCCAATATGAAAATGGCGGTCATCGGCGGGACACAGGTTTCTATCGACAATACAGTCGGTCACAAGCGCGCGATTGCGGTGCACTCTATCGATGCGCTCGATCATCCCGACCTCATTGCCGAAAACGTAGTGTTGTCGAAAATCAGTGGCCAGGTCGGTAAGGACACCGGACAAGTGGTTCTCGATCTCGGCGCCGCCGAGGCAGCAAAAGGGGAGTGGCAGTTGACGTTTGCCAACTCTTCATATGAACGCCGTATCGGCGGTGAATTCTTCAAGCAATACTTCAAGGGCGCAGACAAGGAAAAAAGGCTCTATCACCTTGGAAAGATTGCCTATACCGATCAGCAATACCTGAAGCCGGCATCCTTCAGGCTGCGGACCATCACGGCGCAAGGCGCAGAGCTCAATACGGCAGATAATTTTGGTGACGGTGCGGTGGAGCTGTTTATCTGCATGGAGGGTGATCAGGAAGGCGGGACACCGCCTACTGACGACTGGAGGAGCTTGATTCCGAATAATGGGGGCGGGGAGTATGACTCGGCCATGTTGCTGAGTAATTATCTGCTGATGCGTAGAATTATTGCTGAAGGCATGAATGGCATGTTCTCTCATGGCGTAAAGTTTTCTGAAACCTATGATGATAGAAATTTTCTAAATGTGCTCAAAGCTCAGCCGAGCATTGGCGTATTCTTTTTACCCGGGTTTGTGGGACATACGGATTCTTATATCGTTGAGGTTTTGAAATTTGCTTTTCCTGCTGCGAATAACGACAGCGATGGACTCTCTATAACAGTGCAGGATGATCGTACAATTCGATTTGGCTGGGGGGACAGCAGCGTTTATCGTCAGCAGAAGTGTTTGGTTAAAAGGAGGGGTGGGGAAGAGGATTCAGACGAGTATACGATGAATATCGCATTGCAGGTGAACGCGGACATCGAGTTTGTTGTTGATGCGGATGCTGGAGGTGTAGTGGCGAAAGTAAAAAATCTACTGGTGGATATGAAACTCAGTGCGCGATATGTGCCGATTCCGGAGGTGGCAACCTATCTTGAATCCGCTCGAGGAGAGTATGCAACGACGATAAAAAGAGCACTTGACGATACCACTGGACTGCTTTTCGGTAAAACTATTGAGTTTAATACGTTTGTGCTCAACAGTATTCTGTTCGCCGGTCATGAAACTATAAAACAAAAGAGTGCGGAATTTCCCGGCGATATGGTTGTTTTTGGCAAGGTCGTCAACCCTTTTACTGTTGCCCCCCTGGAACATTTGATGGGCCACGGTGCCACGCATCCATTCACCGTCTCAGGAGACTTCGCCGGCAAAGTCAAATGGAGTGTGGCAGCCATTCCCGGCAGCACTGGCGAGATCGGGAGCATTGACGAGGACACTGGACTGTACTCGTCGCCCGCCCTCGCTGACATTTCTGGCACTTTCACCCGAGTCAGGGTCACGGCCACTGCGTCCAATCACAGCAGTTCGGCCCTGGTGACCGTGGTCGCCCGGGACATCACCGTCAACCCGGTCGTGCAGATTTGCAGCGCCTCCACCTCCGAAGCGCCCGTGACTCGAGTATTGTCGGCCCATACTCTGGGCGAGGGTATCCTGGAATGGAAGGTCAAACGAGGCACTGGCACCATCCCGGCCAGGGGCGGGAGCGACGGTAAAAACACTTATACCGCAGGCCTGAAAGACCCCACATTGGAAGGTTCTTTCCTCATCGATGAAATCGAGGTCATGAACCTCGCGACCCGTAAAACCCAAACGGCCTATGTCGTTGTTACTCATTATCAAGCGGGTTTGACTATTACTGTCGATTTGGACAACTCATCTTTCCCGGAGGGTAAGGCGAAATTGATAGCCCAGGATAATCGTGAGAAGCCCGTGACTGCCGTCTGGGAAGTTTCAGCGGGGAACGAGGGCATCGACAGCGACGGTTTATACACGGGCGATCCGGACGGGCAGCAACGATTTGCACTCATCACCGCACGCCAGGCCAATGATGCCAGCAAAGAGGGCTGGATTATTTTGCCGTGGCCACTCTTTGAACTCCCCAATAAACCGGAACCAATCGACAATCTGTAAGTTGAATTGAACATCAAGCTACAGTCTTCAATATACGCTAATTATACTACTTGGGAGCATTATCATGGCTGGTAACTCGCGTGCCGATATTGTGCGGCAGATGAAACAAGGTTCGATTACGCAAGGGTGGGGCGCTATTACCGTGTTCAACCGCACTCGTCTCAATCGGATATTGCTACAACAATGGATCGACAAGTACGATGGCTCTGGCTACATGCCGCCGTTCTCCGGTAAAGCATTCACTAATGATCTAAACACCGAATATGCAGAGCTGCGCGACATTGTTTTAGCCTCGCCGCGATTGTCGTTTGAAACTGCAGATTTCACCAATTCCATTGCCACACTCACGTTGAACATCCTGTCAGGCAGTTATACCGCGTATAGTGTCGGTGATGGGTTCGACTCAGTGCTGTACAGTTATACCATCAGTGAAGCCCATGGTTTTACCGTGACGATCGACGTCGATCTGGCAATTGTAACCGGTGAAATCGACGATCTTGGACGGGTTATTCTGGATCTGTCCCGGGTGCAGAAAATCGAATGTAACCTGGCCAGTACCCCGGCGGCTCGCAAATGTCTCGGCGAGTACTTCCAGCAACGTTTCGACGAACTGCCTCCTCACCGGCGAGTCTTTGAATTGGGCATGCTCGATTTGCGAGGCTACAACCCGCTGACGCCGAAGCGATTCGAGATGCGGACCCAGCCGGCTCCAGGTGGCAATGACGTCAAGTCCTCGACGTATCGCGATGGAGCGGTGGTGGTGTTTATCCAGCTCAAGGCCAGTGAGCATGGTGGTGGAATCCCCCCGCGGGATTTTCCCTATCTGATTCCGGATGACCAGGACGCCCAGGGTGACATGTATTCGGCGACCTTGATCCTTTCAAAGGAATTCGTGCCCTACGCGGATGAGGACAAACTGGTACTGATACACAGCCTGTTGTTCCCGGGCGAAGATAACGTTTTTATCGAACGGGATCGGGAAGTACCTTATGACCTGGCGGTGTTTGGCAATATTGATCCTTCGCGTACGGCCATTACCATCAATCCACAGTTGCATAGTCTGCAGGCTGGCAGCAAACCATTCCAATACCAGGCCTTGCGAGACGGCAAGCCTCTGACGGGTGTGCGCTGGAGTGTGCGCAGCCTGAATACGCATAAGTCTGCCGGCGAAATCGGGCTGACCAGTGGTTTATACACGCCTGTGGCGTTCGATCAGGCAGGCCGGGAAACGGTTCGTATCGTGGTGACGGCCTCATATACCGATCCGGCCACCGCTCAGGGTCATCAGGTCTGCGCCTTACTGCTGGTAACGTCCGAGGCAATGGCCATTTCCCCTTCGGCCGTGCGGCGTTTTGTGCGCAGTGAACCGCAACCTGTGACCTTCGTGGCATCGGCGTTGAATGGCGCCGCGTTGTCCTGGAGTGTCCCGCAGCACGGTTCACTGGTGGCTGCTGGCAATACGGCCATTTATACGCCGCCAACCGACCCCTTGGCGGAAGATGTGGTGGTGCAATGTATTGAAGCCAGGGACACCGTGACCGGAGAGAGCGTCCAGGCCTCGGTCTTGCTGCTCAGGTTTGTCCCTGATTTTGATGTCTCGCCCGGGTTTACTCGAAGTGTCAACCGCGGGGCAGATCTGCAGTTGAAAGAGAACCACAGAAATACGCAGCTCAAACGCCGCTGGACGGTTCTGGGTGAGGGCGACGTTTTGCAAAGTGGACTTTATAAGGCACCGGCGACATTTTCCAATCCTGTTTCGGTTGTTGTATGTGAACTGCTCGATGACATGGAAGAAGTCCAGTATTACGGCTACAGCATCGTGCAGCTGACAAATGCCGTTACGGAGCCGACCTGGAGAATCATAAGCACGTTCAACATCAGTAAGGTGGTCGGTCGCGCGTATGCCAATGGTATGCAACAAATGCAGGTCAGAATCGAGGTAGCGACCGAGCCCGTGGATGGTACGACTTACCCATTGAGCGGCGATGAAGAAGCCAGCTTGAGGTTGGTTTCGAAGGCAACCCCCAGTCACATGCCCTTTATCGAAGAGGAAGGGATCGAGTACGGTAGTCCGCTACGTTGGGCGTGCAGGTTGGAACCGAATCGTTTCCATCAGCAAGAGAAGGAACCTGTTTCCCGCGACGACCTGTTCAACCACGTAGATAAAAGCCTCTATGTGCATGTTCGGGGCCAGGGTCCAACGGACACCCCTGGTAGCGAACGATATGTCGCCATGTTTGTCGCTGACAATGACAAGGGTGATTTTCGCTCGGATTTGTATCCGAGCCCGAACGAAACAGAGGACGAGGGCCATGTCACGCTGACGCCGATGCCAATCCCGACCAAGATAGCTGATCATTACAGTTTCAAGGATGTGCGTGTGGCAGGCGGTGGAGCAGGCGGCGTCGGTCGGCCGACGGGGCCTGGCTGGGATCCGCTGCCACCGGGGGACAATGACTTCGATTATTTCCTGCGTACTACCGATTACTGGCGTGTGGGATATCAGCGTGAGGGACGTATTCCCCTTTTGTTTACCCGGTGCATTTTCGAGGGCCCTCGCTCTCTTGTGCAGTGGGAGAGTACCTATGGCAACGAGACGATGTTCAGCTATACCGGCTATTCTTTTAACGAGTTCAACGCTGGCGATGAAGGAAAGCCGGAGAACAGAGTTATAAAATTCGACGATGCTCTTGATAAACGAAATGCGCCAGTGCTGAAGCGGGAGTATGAATCCGACCAGAATCCGGTATCGGGTGAATTACTCATTACATTAAGTCGTGTCGATGATCTGCGTCGTTCAACTGCAACTGATCTCGAAAAGTTAGACAACACGGCGATGATCGTGGATTTGGTGGATCTTGAGGGGAACCGTCATCGTCTTAACATACATTTGATTCGTGGAAATCGAAACAAGTTGGAATTGAACGTTTTGACCTGATTAACGCATTAACAGGGTGCGTGGCAATTTTATTGCGGCGCACTTTCCTGACTGCCATTTTTCAACAACTATTGTTGTCCAGTAGAGGTACACCTCATGAGCGCCAAGACCGCGGTCCACTCCAACGCCTTCAACTTCCTCAGTTTCGTGCAATCCGGTGTCGACCCCCGTACCGGCCAGTACACCGTCAACCTCGCCTTGCCGGAAATCAAAGCCAATGACCTCAGCGGCCCGGTCGTGCCCCCCAGCCTGAGTTTCAACCCGTACAATACCCGCG
>NZ_MULM01000050.1:0-9411 GCF_002029345.1 Pseudomonas sp. VI4.1 | reverse complement strand
CGTCCGTTCAAGTAAATAAATAGTATTTCGACACACACCGCCTTCGCTGCAAGCCAGCTCCTACAGGTATTGCGCAAGTCCTCAGTTCCGAGCCAATCCCAATCACCCCTCCTGATACCCCATCATTCATCCTCTCCCCATACCGCCCTTGGTTAACAAAACATAACGTGGCGTCGATTGTCAGACCTTTCCAAACCCCGATAGGATAAGCCAGCTTCCGAAGGGGCTCTGGATTGCGGGTTTCAGGACTATGCTCCAGAACATGCAATCGCGATGCACCCCTTACGGCGCCCAGAAAGGTTGAACGACCTAACAATAATAATGGGGGAAGGTCTATGAGTGAGCCTGTCATGGGTGTGGGTATCTGCCGCCCGCCGGCACTGCGCAAATTTGCGTTGCTGGCTACAGCGCTCTCGCTGTTGGGCTGTGCCGTGCTGTCGGCACCAGTGCTGGCCGCTGCGGCACCAGCGTCCGATGTGGTTTATTCCGTTGAATCCGCCAAGGCCAGCAAAAGCCTGATGCTCGACGTCGTGCACGCCGGCAATCGCCTGGTGGCCGTCGGGGATCGCGGGCATATCCTGTATTCCGATGACCAGGGCACGACCTGGACCCAGGCCAAGGTGCCCACCCGGCAACTGTTGACCTCGGTATTTTTCGTCGACGACAAACACGGCTGGGCCGTTGGCCATGACGCGCAGATCCTCGCCAGCGAAGATGGCGGCGTCACCTGGACCAAACAGTTCGAAGACCTCAAACGCGAATCGCCGCTGCTCGATGTCTGGTTCCAGGACGTCGACAGCGGCTTTGCCGTGGGAGCCTACGGTGCCTTGATGGCAACCACCGACGGCGGCCAGCACTGGGAAGACGTCAGCGACCGCCTGGACAATGAAGACCAGTTCCACCTCAACGCCATCGCAGCGGTCAAGGATGCCGGGCTGTTCATCGTCGGCGAGCAGGGCAGCATGTTCCGCTCTGCCGATGGTGGCCAGACCTGGGAGAAGCTGGAAGGCCCCTATGAAGGCTCGTTGTTCGGGGTGATCGGTACCGCTCAGGCCAACACCCTGCTGGCCTACGGGTTGCGGGGCAATCTGTATCGTTCCACGGATTTCGGCGGCACCTGGGAACAGGTCGAGTTGCAGGCTGCGCGTGGCGCGCTCGAGTTCGGCCTGTCCGGCGCCACATTGCTCGACGACGGCTCCATCGTGATCGTCGGCAACGGCGGTTCGGTGATCCGCAGCAACGACAACGGCGAAACCTTCAGCGTGTTCAATCGCCCGGATCGCATTTCCGTTTCGGCCGTCACCGCGGCGGGCAACGGCAATCTGATTCTGGCAGGACAGGGCGGCGTACGTATCACCTCGCCAACCGGCGCCGGCGCAGAGAATGGCAAAAACGGGTCGTCCAAATGAGCCGGGCACATAATAAGAAGGCGGGTCTATGACATCCTTGAGCAGTCATCATCAGGACAAGGCGACGTTTCTCGAGCGCCTGATTTTCAACAACCGCCCGGCAGTGATCTTCATCTGCCTGCTGGTCAGTGTGTTCCTGTTCTGGCAGGCCACGCTGATCCGGCCGTCCACCAGTTTTGAAAAAATGATCCCGCTCGATCATCCGTTCATTCAAAAGATGATGGAGCACCGCAACGACCTGGCAAACCTGGGCAACACCGTGCGGATCTCGGTGGAAGCCACCGATGGCGACATCTTCTCCAAGGAGTACATGGAGACCCTGCGTCAGATCAACGACGAGGTGTTCTACATTTCCGGCGTCGACCGGTCCGGCCTCAAGTCGCTGTGGAGTCCGAGCGTGCGCTGGACCGAAGTGACGGAGGAGGGGTTCGCCGGGGGTGAAGTGATTCCCCAGAGCTACAACGGTTCCCAGCAAAGCCTCGACCTGCTGCGCAACAACGTGCTCAAGTCCGGGCAGGTCGGGCGCCTGGTGGCCAACGACTTCAAGTCGAGCATTGTCGACATCCCGCTGCTGGAGTCCTACCCGGACCCGCAGGACCAGGGCACGCTCCTGGCCCTGGACTACCGCAAGTTCTCCCACGAGCTGGAAGAAAAGATCCGCGACAAGTTCGAAGCCCAGAACCCCAACGTGCAGATCCACATCGTCGGTTTTGCCAAGAAAGTCGGGGACCTGATCGATGGCCTGGTCATGGTGGTGATGTTCTTCGGCGTGGCCTTCGTCATCACCCTGATCCTGCTCTACTGGTTCACCAACTGCATGCGCAGCACCGTGGCGGTGTTGAGTACGACGCTGGTGGCCGTGGTCTGGCAGCTCGGCCTGATGCACTTCTTCGGCTTCGGGCTGGACCCGTACTCGATGCTGGTGCCGTTCCTGATCTTTCGCCATCGGTATTTCCCACGGCGTGCAGAAGATCAACGGCATCGCCTTGCAGTCCAGTGAAGCGGACAACGCCCTGACTGCTGCGCGGCGCACCTTCCGCCAGCTGTTCTTGCCGGGGATGATTGCGATCCTCGCGGATGCGGTGGGTTTCATTACGCTGCTGATCATCGATATCGGCGTGATCCGTGAACTGGCGATCGGCGCGTCCATCGGTGTCGCGGTGATCGTGTTCACCAACCTGATCCTGCTGCCGGTGGCAATTTCCTATGTCGGGATCAGCAAACGCGCGGTCGAACGCAGCAAGAAAGACGCGCATCGCGAACACCCGTTCTGGCGCCTGCTGTCGAACTTCGCCAGCCCGAAAGTCGCCCCAGTGTCGATTGTCCTGGCATTGATCGCCTTCGGTGGCGGCCTCTGGTACAGCCAGAACCTGAAAATCGGCGACCTCGACCAGGGTGCACCGGAACTGCGTCCGGACTCGCGCTATAACCAGGACAACAACTTCATCATCAGCAACTACTCCACCAGTTCCGACGTGTTGGTGGTGATGGTCAAGACCAAGTCCGAAGGCTGCTCGCGCTACGAAGCCATGGCGCCGATCGACGAGTTGATGTGGAAGATGCAGAACACCGAGGGCGTGCAGTCGGCGATCTCGCTGGTCACCGTGTCCAAGCAGATGATCAAGGGCATGAACGAGGGCAACCTGAAATGGGAAACCCTGTCGCGCAATCCGGACGTGCTGAACAACTCAATCGCCCGTGCTGACGGCCTGTACAACAACAGTTGCTCCCTGGCGCCGGTGCTCGTATTCCTCAATGATCACAAGGCCGAAACCCTGGATCGCGCAGTACATGCGGTGCAGGAGTTCGCCAAGGAGAACAACAGGGACGGGCTGGAGTTCATCCTCGCTGCCGGTAATGCCGGGATCGAGGCCGCCACCAACGAGGTGATCAAGGAGTCCGAGCTGACCATCCTGATCCTCGTCTACATCTGCGTCGCGACCATGTGCATGATCACCTTCCGTTCCTGGGCGGCGACCTTGTGCATCGTGCTGCCGCTGGTGCTGACCTCGGTACTCGGTAACGCGCTGATGGCGTTCATGGGCATCGGCGTGAAGGTCGCGACCTTGCCGGTGGTGGCTTTGGGCGTGGGGATTGGCGTGGACTACGGCATCTATATCTACAGCCGCCTGGAAAGCTTCCTGCGTGCCGGTTTGCCGTTGCAGGAGGCGTACTACCAGACGCTGAAGTCCACCGGTAAAGCGGTACTGTTCACCGGCCTGTGCCTGGCCATCGGCGTGTGCACCTGGATCTTTTCGGCCATCAAGTTCCAGGCCGATATGGGGCTGATGCTGACCTTCATGCTGCTGTGGAACATGTTCGGCGCGCTGTGGCTGCTGCCGGCGCTGGCGCGGTTCCTGATCAAGCCGGAAAAGCTGGCGGGGCAGAAGGGCAATTCGTTGTTTGCTCACTGATTCCTGGCCGCAACAGAAAAAGCCGCAACTCAGGTTGCGGCTTTTTCATATCTGAAGATTCACACCACCCCTGTAGGCGTTGGCTTGCCGGCGAAGACGTCCGCTCAGGCGATAAATGTGGTGACTGGCCGGCCGCTTTCGCTGCGGTGCGGCGATCCGTCAAGCCCGCTCCTAGAGGGGATTATGCGGGATCGCTGCCCAACACCACATTCAACGCACTGCGCGCATCATCCAGCTGCACCAGCGTCGCATGCCGCGCGCCCAGCGCATCACGATTCTCGATCGCGGTAAGGATCGCTTTGTGTCGCGGCAGCGCCAACTCATGCAGATTGGGGCGTTGGTTGGAGTGCTTCAACGCTTCGGCAATGGCTACCGATAGCATGTTGCACAGGTTCGCCAGTAAATCGTTGTGCGTTGCATCGGCGATTCGGCTGTGGAAGTCCAGGTCCGGTTGCAACAAGGCTTCGGGAGTCGGTGCGGTTTCCATGCGTTGGTAGGCTTCGCCGATGGCGGCGATGTCTTCGTCCGTGGCGTGCTGCGCAGCGAGGGCGGCGGCGGCCGGTTCGATGATGCTGCGCACACTGGTCAGCAGATCGAAGAATTGATTTTGCGGACTGCTTTGCATCAACCAGTGCAACACGTCCGGGTCGAGCATGTGCCATTCCTTGCGCGGCTTGACCACCGTGCCGACCCGCGGCCGGGAATACACCAGGCCCTTGGCAACCAGCACACGCGTGGCTTCACGCAGCACCGGCCGGCTGACGGCGTACTCTTCGCACAACAGGGCTTCGGCGGGCAGTTTGTCGTCTGGCTGGAAGCGTCCCGAGACGATCTGTATGCCCAGTTCCTGGACGATGCGCGAGTGCATGCTTTTGCGGTCGGAGGGTTTGCGGTAATCCATAGGGAACGACGCGATCCTGAGCGATGGAGGTGCGGCGCATGATAACAGGCGAGGCGCAATCTTCAGGCGGGCGCAAATCAAATAATGTGGGAGCGGGCTTGCTCGCTCCCACAGGGGATTGATGCAATTAGTGAGAGTGGCGCGGGACTTCGGAACCGCGGCAACCGACCAGGAAGTCGAAATCGCAGCCCTGGTCCGCCTGCAGCACATGGTCAATGTACAGCTGACGATAGCCGCCCACGATCAATTGCTGCGGCGGTTGCAGATCGGCCATGCGCGCTGCCAGCTCGGCGTCCGGGATGTCCAGGTGCAGACGGCCGTTGGCGCAATCAAGCTCGATCCAGTCACCTTCCTTCACCGTTGCCAAAGGCCCGCCGGCCGCCGCTTCCGGTGCCACGTGCAAAACCACGGTGCCGTACGCCGTGCCGCTCATGCGCGCATCGGAAATACGCACCATGTCGGTCACCCCCTGGGCCAGCAACTTGGCCGGCAAGCCCATGTTGCCGACTTCGGCCATGCCCGGATAACCCTTCGGCCCACAGTTTTTCATCACCAGAATCGAGTTGGCATCGACGTCCAGTTCCGAATCTTGATCCGCGCCTTGTACATGTCGAAGTTCTCGAACACCACCGCACGGCCGCGATGTTGCATCAGTTCGGCGCTGGCGGCGGACGGTTTGAGCACCGCACCCAGTGGTGCCAGGTTGCCGCGCAACACACAGATGCCGCCGTCGGCGCGGATCGGATTGTCGAGGGTGCGGATGACTTCGTCCTGGCCGTAGATCGGCGCGTCCTTGGTATTCTCGCCGAGGGTCTTGCCGTTGACGGTCAAGGCGTTCGGATGCGGAATAAGGTTGGCTTCGCCGAGGCGGCGCAGTACCGCTGGCAAGCCACCGGCGTAGTAGAACTCTTCCATCAGGAAGCGTCCGGACGGTTGCAGGTCGACGATGGTTGGCATGCCGCGACCGATGCGGGTCCAGTCATCCAGATCCAGTGCTACGCCGATGCGCCCGGCAATCGCCTTCAGGTGGATCACCGCATTGGTCGAACCGCCGATGGCCGCGTTCACGCGAATGGCGTTTTCGAACGCTTCCTTGGTCAGGATCTTCGACAGTCGCAAATCTTCGCGCACCATCTCCACTGCGCGCATGCCGGACATATGCGCCAGCACATAACGACGTGCATCGACGGCCGGAATCGCCGCGTTGTGGGGCAGGGAAGTGCCCAGCGCTTCCGCCATGCAAGCCATGGTCGAGGCCGTGCCCATGGTGTTGCAAGTGCCCGCCGAGCGGGACATGCCGCCCTCGGCCGCGAGGAAATCGTCAATGGTGATGGTGCCGGCTTTTACCTGCTCGCTGAGCTGCCAAACCACAGTGCCCGAGCCAATGTCCTGACCCTTGTGCTTGCCATTGAGCATCGGCCCGCCAGTGACGACGATCGCCGGCACGTCGCAACTGGCCGCGCCCATCAGCAGAGCCGGGGTGGTCTTGTCGCAACCGGTCAGCAGCACTACGCCATCGATCGGGTTACCGCGAATCGCTTCTTCCACATCCATGCTCGCCAGGTTGCGGGTGAGCATGGCGGTGGGACGCAGGTTCGATTCACCGTTGGAGAACACCGGAAACTCCACCGGGAAGCCCCCGGCTTCGATCACCCCGCGCTTGACGTGCTCCGCAATCTGGCGGAAGTGCGCGTTGCACGGGGTCAGTTCCGACCAGGTGTTGCAGATGCCGATGATCGGCTTGCCGTGGAACTGGTGGTCGGCGATGCCCTGATTCTTCATCCAGCTGCGGTACATGAAGCCGTTCTTGTCGGCGGTGCCAAACCATTGGGCGGAGCGCAGGGTGGGTTGCTTATCAGACATAATTGATTCTCTTATTGTATGACTATAATGCTGCAGTTGGCGCTTAACATAAGCCCAAATTGCTCTGTTTGGAAGTGTTGTTGGTTAAATAGTATTACTATATAGTCGCTTCCAACGGAGGGATGGCCCTGGCGGTTTTCCGCGAGAGGCGTCCCCCGAGGTTCTATAACAACAATCGGAGACCGATCTCATGAGCCAGGAACTGCGGCTTATTCGTCGCATCACACTGAAACTAATTCCCTTCCTGATCCTGCTGTACCTGATCGCCTATGTGGATCGTTCCGCCGTAGGCTTCGCCAAACTGCACATGGGCGCCGATCTCGGCATCGGTGACGCCGCCTACGGTCTGGGTGCCGGGCTGTTCTTCATTGGTTACTTCCTGCTGGAAATCCCCAGCAACCTGATGCTCGAACGCTTCGGTGCGCGGCGCTGGTTTGCGCGAATCATGATCACCTGGGGCGCCATCACCATCGGCATGGCCTTCGTCCAGGGGCCGCACAGCTTCTATGTGATGCGCTTCCTGCTCGGCGCGGCCGAAGCCGGATTCTTCCCGGGCGTTCTCTACTACATCACCCAATGGTTCCCGGTTCGCCATCGCGGCAAGATCCTCGGGTTGTTCATCCTGTCCCAACCCATCGCCATGTTGATCACCGGCCCGGTATCCGGCGGCTTGCTCGGCATGGACGGCATCCTGGGTCTGCACGGCTGGCAGTGGCTGTTCATCGTCATCGGCACGCCGGCGATCCTGTTGACCTGGCCGGTGCTGCGTTGGTTGCCCGATGGCCCCAAGCACGTGAAATGGATGGATCAGGCCGAGAAGGACTGGCTGACCGGCGAACTGCAAAAGGATCTTGAGGAGTACGGCCAGACCCGCCACGGCAATCCGCTGCATGCGCTGAAGGACAAACGCGTGTTGCTGCTGGCGCTGTTTTATCTGCCGGTGACGCTGAGCATCTATGGCTTGGGTTTGTGGCTGCCGACCTTGATCAAGCAATTTGGCGGCACCGATCTGGTGACTGGTTTCGTGTCGTCGGTGCCCTACATCTTCGGGATCATCGGTTTGCTGATCATTCCGCGCAGTTCCGATCGCTTGAATGATCGCTATGGTCACCTGGCCGTGCTTTACGTGTTGGGCGCCATCGGTCTGTTCCTCAGCGCCTGGCTGATGGTGCCGTTGCTGCAACTGGGCGCGTTGTGCCTGGTGGCATTCGCGCTGTTTTCCTGCACGGCGGTGTTCTGGACGTTGCCGGGTCGTTTCTTCGCTGGCGCCAGCGCGGCGGCCGGGATCGCCTTGATCAATTCGGTAGGCAACCTGGGTGGCTACATCGGGCCGTTCGTGATCGGTGCGCTGAAGGAATACACCGGGAATCTCGCGTCGGGGTTGTACTTCCTGTCCGGTGTGATGGTGTTCGGGCTAATCCTGACCGGCGTGGTCTATCGCGTGCTGGAGCGCAAGCAAGCGTTGCCGGCTGACCAGTTTGCGGCCAGTGCCCGGGGGGCGAGCCGTACTTGACGCACGCACCCCTATCACAGACCTGATACGGACCTGTAGGAGCTGGCTTGCCAGCGAAAGCGGTGTGTCAGTCGACATTTATATTGGATGTGCCGCCGTCTTCGCTGGCAAGCCAGCTCCTACAGAGGGTGCGTTGAATTGCAGTTTTGTTTACAGGAGAAAAACCATGCGTTTGGTTCAGTTCGAATTGAGTAACGGCGAGCGCCGCGTTGGCGTAGTCGAAGACGATCGGGTGCGCGAAGTGCAGGACGCGCGCACGGTTCGCGACCTGGCTTTGGCAGCGATCGAGGCGGGCGTCAACCTGGAGCAACAGGTGAAAACCCAGGGCCTGGGCATCAGCCATGACTACGCGCAGCTGTTGGCCACGCTGCGTATCCTACCGCCTCTGGACCATCCAGACCCGGCGCACATGCTGGTCAGCGGCACCGGCCTGACCCATCTGGGCAGTGCCTCGGCGCGGGACAAGATGCATCAGCAGGCCGGTGACGAAGCTGCGATGACCGACACCATGCGCATCTTCAAGTGGGGCGTGGAGGGCGGTAAACCGGTGGCGGGGCAGGCCGGTGTGCAACCGGAATGGTTCTACAAGGGCGACGGCAGTATTGTCGTGCGTCCGGGCCAACCGTTCCCGCTGCCACCCTTTGCCGAAGATGCCGGTGAAGAGCCAGAGCTCGGTGGCCTGTACGTCATCGGCCAGGATGGCAAACCCTGGCGCCTGGGTTTTGCGGTCGGCAACGAGTTTTCCGATCACGTGATGGAGCGCAAGAACTACCTGTACCTGGCCCATTCAAAGTTGCGCAGTTGCAGTTATGGCCCGGAGCTTCGGGTCGGTGAACTACCTCAACACCTGGCAGGCACCAGCCGCATCCTGCGCGACGGCGAGGTGCTGTGGCAGGACGAGTTTCTCAGCGGCGAAGCCAACATGTGCCATAGCCTGGAAAACCTCGAGTACCACCATTTCAAATACAGCCAGTTCCTGCGTCCGGGGGATGTGCACATTCACTTCTTCGGCACCGCGACCCTGTCTTTCGCCGATGGCATTCGCACCCGACCGGGTGACGTGTTCGAGATCAGCCAGGCCGAGTTCGGCGCGCCGTTGATCAACGGCATCGAACCCGTCGAAGCGGCGTTCGAACCCGGCACCGTTGGCACCCTTTGAGGATATCTACATGAACCGGATTATTGGCCACAACTACATCGGCGGGCAGCGCAGCGCTGCCGGCACTGTCATCGTCAAAAGCCTCGACGCCCGCACCGGCGAAGCTTGCCCCACGATTTCCACCAGGCCACCCTGGCAGAAGTCGACGCCGC
>NZ_MULM01000051.1:0-9562 GCF_002029345.1 Pseudomonas sp. VI4.1 | reverse complement strand
GCTCGCAGCGAGGCGCCTTGCATACGCATGATCATTAGCGTTACGCGCTCTTCGATGGTCAAGTGGGTGTAGTGAGTAGTCATGCAGCACCTTACCTCGGGTGTTGCACTTGGTCACTGAGACCGCCCATCCATCCAGTTGCCTGGCGGTGAGTCCGGCGCAACCAAGGTACAGATATGCACCTTCAGGCCGTTAATGTCCGTACCGGAAATACCCGCGCTGTCCTTATCCGGAAACTCCTTTTCCAACTGCGCCACTTGGGCGCGCGCCTTGGCCAGATCGTCCAATAAGGTTTTGTAGTAGTGAGCCGCCGCTACATCGCGATCGACATCCCGCACTTTCTTGAAGATCCCCGCATTCACGCTGGCCAACCGCTCGGTTTGCCGGGCCTGCTCAAGTTCGGCGAGCAGGTCGTCGCGCCGCTCGGCCCTGGCCACTTCCGGCATCAGTTGTGGGCGCCCCAACTGCTTCAACATTCGGAACGTGTTGACGGAACCATCGCCCATGGCTTCCTGAGAGGAATTGGTCACGACAAAGAGGTAAAGCGGTCCGTCCGTCTCGAGGTCGCGGCCACCGTCGAGGAGGTTTTGCACCACGCTTTTGATCTTTTCCGCCAGCGGTGGCCAGCGGAAATACTGATTCTCGATGTAGATGAACTGGGTCATGTTGTTGACGGACTTCAGGTAGAGCTGCTCGATGTCTCTCTTGCCTTCCTGGCTTTGGGTCCGGAGTACCTGCGCCATGACTGGTACGCCATGCCCTGGCCGTACATGCAGTTGAGCGGCCATGGGTTGACGCGGGGTCAGCAGGTCGACATGGGTTTCTTTGTGCCTGGCCTCGCAAAAGTTGTGGTTCAGAAATTCCAGCACCGGGCCGGTGACTCGACTGGAAATGTCCTGCCGGGGCGTGGCGCCGTTGCGGCCGAACTGTGCGTGGTGACGTTCGTGACTGTGACGGTCATTGTCCCAATAGGCATCCAGGGTGTTATGCCCCATCACGAACCCCACGGCGATCTCCGGTTTTTCATAATCCACCAGGACCATTTTCTGGTGGTGGGTCGGCTCGGCAACCATCGCCACCGTACCCATGACTTTGTTGGTGGTGCTGCGCTCCTGATCCAACGCGTTCATCGCCAGCCGCCAGGCAATTTCGGCACGGTCCAGCAAGCCGAAGTCGCGGGTGACGAATTCGATGTTCCTGATGCCCAGGGAGGGATCATTGCCCCACATCAGCATGCGAAAGAAACGTTGCCCCAGCTCGATCGGACCGGTCTCCGCCCCGGTGTAGGCAAGCCTGATCTGGCGATACCACAACTTGTCATATTCGACTTGCTCGTCGTTGCGGTTCTGCTTGTACTTGCCGAACCAGTTCGTGACGTTGTCGCCGGGGGTCATGTTCTCTGAAGTCTGGGCGACGCGCAGCGAGTCGTACCAGCACAGGATTCGGACCTGGACACCTTCATTGGCTTTCTTGATCAGCAGGTCACCGATGCGCAACGAGCTGGTGTCGCCCCGCTTGAAATACATCGACGGCTGAAAACCCCAGCAGATGATTTCCACGCTGCTTTTGGCCGCCATGATGGCGTCATACACCGCGCCGAACGCACGTTCGCCATTCACCAGCGGCTCGAAGGTAGCCGGAACAGGTGGGTACTCGGTGCATTCCACGAACCAGGGTAAATTGAGCTGGCACGAGTCGGTCTGGCGGGTGGCGATCGGGGTGGTGATTGAGGGTGTGGCCATCGTCAAGCCTCCGGTTTCGGCGAGTTCAGTTGGGTGTAGGCCTGGCGAAACCGGCTACGTTCTTTCTGCGCGGAGATGTCCGGATGAGGCTGACTTTCGTGTCGATGGAAGCCTTGATTGGCACGTTCGGCGTTGTCCGGATCACCCAGGTACTCACCGCCCACCGGCACGTCGTAGCTGACGCCGTTAGCGAGTTCGATGCGGTAGCGGGAGGTGGTGACATGATGCTCGACTGCGAACCGGCCGCTGGCATCCATGACGCCTTTGCCTACCTGCGCACCGTCGGCGAAGACCGTGTACGGCATGCCCTTCCACGACTGATAACCTGCGGCGCTGCTTTGCCCAGCCAGCAACGTGAGGGTCTTGCTGATCGAGGCTGTCGGCCACGCCGGGTTATCGCGGTTGAGTTGCGCCGGCCCACCAATGGTTTTTTTCACGCCCTTGACATCGACGGTGCCGGGCGCATGGATATCGATGTTGCCGTCTTTGATACGGATGTAGGCGCCACCGCTGGTGAGCAGGATCTCATCCTGCGCGGCAATCTCGACGGTCCGGGCGGTGGACGTAATGCGCACGCTGTCCCTGGCGGTGAGCTCGATGCGATCGTTCTGGGCCTGGATTTCGATATTGCCTTTGGCCGCAAACAATTTGGCGCCAGCGGCTTGGGCGAACAGGCTGATACTTTCAGCCACGCTGGCCAGCAAAGATTTGCCGCTGGCGAGGTTGATGTCCTCCCCTGTCGACAGGGTCAATTGCTTGCCGCTATGCAGGTGGGTGTTTTGCGGCGTGGCGGTGGCGATGTCGGCCGGGGCCGAGGCGATCAGCAGCGGTTGGCGGTAACCGGTCGTCTGGCCACGGCCACCGTTGCTGATCGCCGCCTCGGTGTCGCCCGCGTTGCGCAATTGCCCTGTGGTGCCGGCCATGCCTTTTGCTGCGCTGCCATAGCTCAGCTGAGTGTCGGCGTTCAGTTGTTCGAGGCTGTCGACGCCTCCTTGCATCGGCAAGGCATTGTGCTGCCGAGCGGCCTCGGACAATGACTTGACCCGCTCTTGTGCGTTCGTCAGTTGCTGCCGGGCTTCTTGAACATCGAGCTGACCGCCTTGCGCGTTGTTGCGCGGCCATGTGCTGAGGTACAACCCTTGCTGTGCGCGCAAGGCGCCATAGGCATCGGTGCGCAGTTCAAAACCGGCGCCACGCAAGGCGCCACGCTGATTGCCCTGCTGGTCGATCAGATAGCCGAGGTTCAACTGGCTGTGCCCGTGACTGCTGTGGATCTGGGTACGGACCTGGCCCGTGGAATCGTCCATGACCCACTGGTTGTAACCCCGCCCCTGAATTTCCTGGCTTTTATAACCACTCATCAAACCGCTCGAGTGCCAGGCGGGCTTATGCCCGCCATAGACCTGGCCCATCACCAGGGGGCGGTCGATGTCATTATCCAGGAAAGTGATCACGACCTCTTCCCCTGAGCGTGGCACGTTCACACTGCCCCATCCTTCGCCACTGCTGGCCTGCATCATGCGCAGCCAGCATGAGCCCAGCTCACCGTCCTTCACCAGACGATCCCAATGAAAACGCACGCAGATTCGATTGAGGTTGTCGGTAAAAACTTCGCGACCGCTCGGGGTCACGACCACTGCGGTCTGCGGCCCGGGATTGGCTGGCTTGGCATGAGCGAACGGGCTGCGATAGGCCATGTCCAGTCGCTGGGTCTCGAATCGGTTTTGATAGATACCCTCACCGCCCGCAGCCAGCATCGACTTCCCTTGCCCCGTCTCGAAAAGCGCTCTCAGGCTACCGGGTGGATTGATCCGTTGCGTGCCGACTGGCAGGTTGCTCTGGGCGAAGAACTCGACGGCGATGATCAGGAATTGGCGGTCCTTGCGCGTCTTCAATTCATACAACGGCTGTTGGGTCAGCTCGAAGCCATGGCCTGGTTGCATCTGGCGTACGCCACCCTGGCCATGAATGCGTCTGGCAGCGGATTCGTCCTGTTCGATCTGCACACGGCTGAGCCAGTCGCCACGGTCGAGGTTCTGCCAGGCATATTGCCCACGGTATTGATAACGTTCGAGATCCGCCGGCGCCGATGCGGCAGGCAACGCCAGCGCTTGTGCGACTTGTGATCGGGCATGACAGAAATAGTCGTTGCTGCTGGATTGCACTACGCCATTGAGCAAGCGAGTACCGGGGCTCCATTGGGTAATGCTGTCTTGCTGGGCGGCGGCTTGTTGGGTGTGAAATCTCAAGGTTGGCGGGTTCAGGGTCGGCAAGAACAGGACACTGTCGGTGAACACGATGCAGTGGCTGTCGACTTGATGTTCCACATACCAGAACAGGCCTTCTTGCTCGCACCAGCGCTGGACGAAGTGCGCGTCGCTCTCGTTGAACTGGGTGACATAGGACAGCAGCGGATAGTCCCGTGACAAATCAAAGCGGTAGGCACCATGAGCCTGGCTGTAGCGTTGGAACACCTGGGCGAGGATGTCCGGGAGATTCACCTCCTGCCAGATCCGGCAATCCACCCGGTATTCCAGCAGGCTGAACCAGGGCGCGAAGACCAATTGCCAGTCGTCAAGACCGCCATCGCTGCCCAGGTAACGCACGCTGTCCACCCAGCCATGCCTGGGACTCAAAGTGCCGTCGTCGAGCTTGATGCTCAGTTGGACGGCCTGGCCAATGAGTTGCTCCGGGTCGAAAGCCGGGGTCTGGTTGATCACATCGACCGTATAGCGAGGCACCTGGCTCAGTCGCTCTTGGGCATGGGCTCGCAGGGCGAACAGTTCTTGCCCTTGGGGCGTCGTCAGGTGCAACAAGCGTTCGGCCTGGCTCAGCGGCTGGCCGTAAGGGGCCGTCACGGTGTCAGTGATTGAATCCACCTTTCAAAACTCCTTGTTTCCATTAGTCCCTGATGCTTGCGCCGATCAGCCAGCCTTGAGTCTGGTCGGCCTGGGTGCGATCCAATATCCAGACGGCACTGTCGGAGTCAGCGCTGGTGGTCAGCCAGGCGAGGCCTATCTGCACCCATTGCTCGGTCACAGGCCCGAACCGTGCGCCGATGAGGCTGAGGCGAATCTGTCGCTCGAGGTCCAGGGCCGGCAGAAAACCCCGGGCGTATCGGTTGAGCTGGTTGAGGCGTTGACCCTCCAGCGCGCCATCGCCGATCAACCCCTTCACTCGCGATGGATCAATGGCCGTACGCTGGCTGAGTGCTGTCATCAACTGTTCAAGTGTCTGCGTGTCGTTGCGATCCTGCGCGGTGCGCGGGGCGTGGCTCAGACTGATTGGAGCAAACAGCTTCAGAAGACTGTCGGGCTGCAGCTGCGCTGTTTTGGATTCGCGGCGCAGCAACACCGCGCTAACCGCTTCGCCAGCCAGCTGATCAGGCAAACACGCCGATAGCTGCTCCTTGCAGGCCCAGGTGTCCAGGCTCAGGCACAACAGGTATTGCGCGCCGGCACTGCGGGCAAGCACCTCGGGCAACCACAGCGCCGGGACTTGCGTTTGCAGGTCGAAACCACGGTGTGGCAATAGCGCACGGGGCCATAGGCTCACGACTCGATCAAGCCAGTCCATTGCGCGGACAGCACCTGGCACGAACAACACAACCTGCGTGTTGGGCCAATCAATGGAACCCCGGAAGGCCGGTGCCCATTGTTTCAAAGCCGCCTGCAGGATTTCGCTGGAGCGGCCCGGCGCGTTGATGTCTGGACGCTCGGCTGCCGGGGTCGCGAGTCGGCGAACAGGCCGGCGCAGCCCGCGCTCATCGAGCAGGCGTGGGTCGTGAGAAAAGTCGGAGGGTAAACCGGCCAGCTCGCTCGCTGACAACGGTGCTTCAAAGGCGCCACAAGGTAGCCAGACCCAGGCTCGCACAATGCTGGCGCAGGTAGAGGCAAAATCACCCTTGGGACATCCTGCTTCTGCCAGGCGTTGCTTTTCCTGCTCGGCCAGGCGTCGCTCGGATATTCGATCGAAAAGACTGGTACGGGTTGTCATCTCTGATCCTTAGAGAACGCCGGTGTCCTTTTGCGTAGCAACCAACCGCGCACCGCAGGCAGTCAGGTCCCCGTCACGCGCGACCGCCCTGTCATCGTCCAGCAGGGTTTCGTCGCCACTGCCAATCGTGCATTCCCCATGGGGGCAAGACACGCGATCGCCGACTCGCGCAATCGCGAGACCATTGATAAAAGTAGAGGGGGATCCTTCAACCACCCGGCCCCCATCAGAGGTCGGGTCGTTGAAAACGATGATGGGTTGCATGATGGACGTCCGTGTTTGAACAGGCGCGAGTCGATTCGCGGAACCACACCGTACTAACGGCCAGCCAGTGTCACAAGTCGGCACATTCCGTAAATCTTGTAGCCTTGGTCCTAGGACGACGTAGTCCGCGTCCTAGGACCATCAACGCCGCCTCAGCCGGGGTCAGGCCGCACACCCGAAAGTGTTCCGACCGAGAAAGACTTCACGGTACGCAGTGATGATTATTGATCGGCAAACTTGATTGCGCGGCGCATTCGGTTCAGGTGCTTCAACCCTTCGATGATCAATACCACCACGGCCAGCCAGATCGGCAGGTAGGTCATCCACTGCCCGGGTTTCAGGCTGTCACCGAGCAACAGCGCCACGGCGACCAGCAGCACCGGTTCGGCGTAGCTGAGCAGCCCGAACAGACTGAAAGGCAGCAGCCGACTGGCGAGGATATAAGCGTACCCTGCCGCCGCACTGACGATACCCATGAGCGGAACCAGCCAATACAGCGCCGGCCGTTGCGCGCCGATGTCGGCCAACGGCTCGCCGCTGAGCACAAACCACAGCGCCGCCGGGATCATCAGCAGCATGTCCAGCCACAACCCGCCCAGGTTGTCCGTGCCGAGGCGCCGGCGCAATACGAAGTACAGCGGATAGCCAAGCGCTACGACCAGCGTGGTCCAGGAAAATCCGCCAGTGCGGTACAGCTCGTTGATCACACCGATGGCGGCGAATACCGCTGCGATTTTTTGCAGGTGCGACATGCGCTCGCCATACACGATGCGCCCGGTGATCACCATCGTCAGCGGCAACAGGAAGTAGCCCAGCGACACGTCCAGACCATGGCCATTGAGCGGCCCCCACATGAAGATCCACAGTTGCACCGCGACCAGCGCACTGGTGAGCAGCACGCCGAAAATCAGCCTGGGTTTTTCACGCACGCGCCGATAGATCTGCGGGACCCATTTCCAGTCGCCGGACAGGCAGATGAACAAGGTCATGAAAGGCAGCGAAATGAGCATTCGCCAGCCGAAGATTTCCTGACCGTTCAGCGGGGAAAGAAGAGACGTAAAGTAATACAGAACGCCAAACAGAAATGATGCGGATACCGCAAAAACAACACCTTTAGACACAACAGCCTCGACAAAAACCGCATGAATCGAATTGAAATCGAGATCACTTAAAAGTGCGAGATTACTGATAGGCAAGCATTAAACGCGACAAGGCAGTCATTGCCATACTTCAACTTTACGGTTGGTATTTTCAGCAACAAGAATCAGGCGCAGTTATATGTTTTTTATTATATTGCGCAAAGTTCATCCGGCACGTTATCGAACCCGACTTCGGTTATTGATAGAAGAACACCCAGCACGAGTGCTTCCAGGTAAAACGCTGCAATCGCGCAAAATGCTCGCTGCGATTGAGTTGGAGCCCTGATTTTAAGGGCTTTCGCCTGCACCAGAGCGGGACAGGACGAATGGTTTGTTACGGTTGACGCTTATTCACAGGCCAATAGATTGCCAGTTGGCCTGACGACAGAGAATATAGAAAATGACCGAATTAGTCCAATAAAAAATCGTAGCCTGCGCAAGCGTTGACTCGCGCCTGCACCCTGCGATTTTGAACTTGTTGCTGATCGCTTAAAATGGCTCAGCTGTTTTTATGCAACTTACTCATCAATTCCGCCTCGGCCTGGGTCAAGCCGCAGGACTGAGTCAGTTCATTGACGCTCGCGCCCATGCCCACCAGGCGAGCCGCCTGGGCGAACGACAGGCTCGATGGGTCGCGCTGTTCCAGTTGCGTCAGTTTGTCCGGCAACGGCCCGACCACCGCGCGCAATTCCTGCAGTTCCTGCCCCATGCGCACGTTGCTGTTCTGGTAGTCGTCGACGCGCTTGGCCAGGTCCTTGATGCGTTGATCGCGCAGCGCATCGCCCCCGGCCTGTTGCGCCGCGACCAGCTTTTGCGCGCGAACGTAGGCCAGGAACATCGCCAGCGTGCCTGCCCACAAGAGGAACAGGACAACGACCGCCACCTCAAGCATCAATCAGATGTTCTCCAGGTCCGACCATTCTTCTTCGCTCATCATCTTGTCCAGTTCGACCAGGATCAGCAATTCGTTGTTCTTGTTGCACACGCCTTGAATGAACTTGGCGGACTCGTCGTTACCGACGTTCGGCGCGGTTTCGATTTCCGACTGACGCAGGTAAACCACTTCGGCCACGCTGTCGACCATGATCCCGACCACTTGCTTGTCGGCTTCGATGATGACGATACGGGTGTTGTCGCTGATCTCGGCGTTCATCAGGCCGAAGCGCTGACGGGTGTCGATCACGGTGACCACGTTGCCGCGCAGGTTGATGATGCCCAGCACGTAGCTCGGCGCGCCCGGGACCGGGGCGATTTCGGTGTAGCGCAGGACTTCCTGAACGCGCATCACGTTGATGCCGTAGGTTTCATTGTCCAGCTTGAAGGTGACCCATTGCAGGATCGGATCTTCGGAACCTTTTGCGGACGACGCCTTATCATTCATACCCTGATCCCTCGATAAACCGCCCTGGCGGTGTGTGTTCTGTGCGGCGGCATGCAGTGCCGCCCTCTGTTGTCATGTAGCTTCTAGGTCGGGCCGGCTTTGCTGCCGCCCATGTGCTTTGCCCCGCCGCTGGCAATCAACTCGGCCAGTTCGGTAACGTCGAGCAACGCACACATGTGTTCTATCACCGTGCCCGCCAGCCACGGCCGCTGGCCGCGGTGGCTGCGCCATTTGATTTCGTTCGGGTCCAGGCGCAGCGAACGGCTGACCTGATGCACCGCCAGTCCCCACTCGTAGCCCTGCACCGAAATAACGTATTGCAGGCCCTGGCGGAAGTCATCGCGATAACGGTCGGGCATGACCCAGCGCGCGGTATCCAGCACCTTCAGGTTGCCGGCCTGGCTCGGCAGGATCCCGAGGAACCAGTCCGGTTGACCGAATAGCGGTGTCAGTTCATGACCGGCCAACGAATAGATCGAACCCAGGCACACCAGCGGCACCGCCAGGGTCAACCCGGCGACATCGAACAACAGGCATTCGAATGGCTCGGCGGCCCATGAAGGACGACCGTTTGCTCCAACCGTTGGTGGCGTGGTACCGGGCGCCTGATGGACGTCGACTACCGGCGGTACCAGGGTTTGCAGCTGCGGGGAGAGGGTGGGAACCGGTGCTGGCGCTTCGATCACGGGCACCGGGATCTTCGCCAATGGCACTGGCACGACCTGCGCATCACGGGCTTGCTCTTCAAGCACTGCCGCCTGGAATTCATCCAGCGCACTGTCGTCTTCGACCACCTCGGGGACGTCCGCCGTGAGCTCGTCGGTCGCGTCCATCAGCAAGTTGTCCAGATAGGACTGTAGCGCCAGTTGCGGACGTGAAGTGATCTTTGCCGGCCTGTTCACTAACGCCCACCCATTGTAGGAGCGAGCTTGCTCGCGAAAAACCTGAGAGCGCCGCGGGGTGTCAGGTTTCCAGCGTTATCGTTGACGACCATCGCGAGCAAGCTTGCTCCTACAGGTGCTCGGGCTCATCTCAGGCAA
>NZ_MULM01000052.1:0-10164 GCF_002029345.1 Pseudomonas sp. VI4.1 | reverse complement strand
ATGTCTATGTGCACAGCAAGTTGATGATTGTTGACGACGTCTTTACCACGCTGGGGTCGGCGAACATTAATACGCGCAGTATGCAGGTGGACAGTGAGTTGAATATTTGTATTGAGGATCCGGCGATTACTCGGCCGTTGCGGGAGCATTTGCTTGGGGTGCATACGGGGGGAGGGCAATTGGGGATATGGATGTAGTGTATAGAGAATGGGGATATGTTGTTGAAGAGAATAAAGTGAGAAAAACACAGGGGTCGCAAAAACAAATGGCACAGAAACTTCTATCTCCTCTTGCATCGCTAATTGAGTTTATGCAAAAAAGTCCGGCCAGAAAAAACTTGGATTAAAATGAAACAAATATATCTCATTTTATTAATTTTTATCTCGGCTTGTTCAGAGAAGAAGGAAACTATGCCTGATGCTTCACAGATTGACTTCGCCTATTCGAGACTTGCATTTCACTGCGTTCATGAGGGCAGCTCACTACCTCTACTGAGCGAGGATGCAGATATCCTCTACCGGTATAGCCTTTACTTAGAGAAGCTTAAAGGTAAGAAGAACTATGATGAGATTGCACGGTACTACCGTATAGCTGCTGCACACGATCACTTTAAAGCAGCTACCAATTTGCAATTTTTACTGTCTACTGGACAGGCACGCTCCCCTGATGCGAGCACAGAGACTATCGATTTGGCTGAGTACTACGTTGACAAAGGAGTCCCAGGGGCATACTACGATATGGCGCATTATCTCGAGCTGGGTTATGGTGTAAAACAAGATGTTGCTGCATCTAGAGCCTATTTTCGAAGAGCTGCAGATTTGGGGAGTTCGGACGCACAATACTATGTTGCTGAACTGTTATCCTATGTACCCAATACCGCCGATGTAATGCTTGCGATGTACAAGTGTGCGATGGATCAGGGTAATCGAGACGCGGGAAGGAAGTATGCCAATTATCTGAAAAATTTGGAGCGTTATCAGGAGTCCTTGCAAGGCTATCAAGCAGCAGTTAGGAATGGCGATGGCAGTAGCTCTGGCCGCTTATCGAAATCATTTCAGGGTGTTCCATCTTCTGATGAACTTTACTATCTTGCATTAGAGGAAGATAAGGAGCGCGTCGATCGATACAATAAAATTACATATTTTTTGGTTCGCCACGAACACCTTGGAGCCAAAATTCCTGATCTCGATAATATCGTCCCACTTCCACCAGCAGTCCTCCCCGAATGGGATGGCACTTTCCAATGGAAACGTGAACGCGACTCTGCTGTTCCAGTCATTCCCTCTCCTGAACTGATCGAAAAACTCAGCGCCGAGAAGGGGCTTGATCCTGCCACTGGCTTGCCTCTATCTGCGGGAAAAGCTTAGGTGATTCCAGTGGGTGTAGATGCTCGCGATGGCGTCTTCGAAACCTTAATAATCATCCCCGCGATCGGTGATGTCCTTCTCGACCATCGGCCCATCCGGATCCTGCCCCTCAGGGAATTTCCCCTTGAGATTCCACGCAAACGCAATAATCTCGGCAATCGTGCGATACAACTCCTCTGGAATACTTTCCCCCAATTCCATCCGCGCCAGCAGCTTCACCAGTTCGGCGTTCTCGTAGATCGGCACTTCATAATCGCGGGCAATTTTCAGAATGGCTTCGGCCAGTGCGTCGTCGCCCTTGGCCGTGAGGGTGGGGGCGTGGCTGCCGTCGTACTTGAGGGCGATGGCCTGGCGCGGGGTGTCAGGGGTTTTCATGCGGTTTCGTCGACCCAGCGTTGTTCGAGACGGGTTTGGGCGCCTTGCGGCGGTGTGCCGAGGTGGCAATCGATGTCGCCGACGTTCAGGCCTGAATCCAGCAGGCGTTGGCGCAGTGCAGCCAGATTGCTTTCGATCAGGCTCGCGGTATACGGCCGCTCGGCCCATAGCTGGCTGGAGAGGCTGCCACTGATTAACTGCGCCTGCACCTGCAACGGCCCCAGCGGCTCCATGTCGAACGCCAGTTCGACGCGCCAGAGGTGTTGTTTGGGCGGGCGTTCTTCTTGACGTTCCTTTGCCTGCTGCTGTTCGGGAGCGTCTTCGCGCTGGAACTTGACCTGCAACGGCACGATGTCCTGCATGTTGCGCATCGGGATTTCCAGTTGCCAGGTGCTCATCAGGCGTCCGTCACTGGTCATGCCGGTCTGTTCCAGGCTCGACAGCTGATGGCTTTGCAAGCGTGAAACCGCTGCAGCCGCCAAGCGCAGCAGGTGCTCGAGATCGTCCTCGCCGTCTGCGCTTTGCAGCAGGCGTTCGGGCAGGGGGAAGCTGGTCGGCGACGGTTTGGCGCTGACCTGCCCCAGCATGCCGAGGGCGCTGCGCACGAACCCCGGCATGGCCTGGGCCAGGGTATTGGCGGCAATGAGCGCATTCAGGTTGGTGTTGGCCGGCAATCCCGGGGTCAATTGTGCGATCAGCTTGAGCAGGTCGCCCTTCATGTCCGGTGCCAGCGTCGGGTTCTGCCCGCCGAGCAGCTTCGCTTCGAGGAACAGCCCGCTGCTGGCCAGTGCCTGGGCCAGGCCCTTGGGCGTACTGAGTTGGTGAACGTCCGGCAGGCCGGCGAGCAGCTTGTCCACGGCCGCGCGCACATCACTGGAGGTTTGATCCGCGGGCAGGTTTTGCAGGATTTTCAACAGCCCGTCGAGCGAACCCTGGCGACTCTGCTGGCTGACCAGTTGCTGGGTCACGGCCAGTTGTTCCTGGCGGCTGCTCAACGGCACGAACTGCAAGGTCTGGGCGTCCTGCACCCGGGCGCTCAACAAGGTGCCGATGCGCAGCGGCTGCGGGCTGTCGATGCTTAGAGTGCTGCCGCTCAACGCCGTATTGAGCAGGCTCACCATCGAGCGAAAGACCGTTGGCTGGCCCGGCACCTGGGGCAGCGCTTGCGAGGTCTGCACTTTGCCTTGCAGCAGGGTGCCAGCCGGCAGTTGCGCGGTGTCGATGCGGGTAAGGGTGGCGACGCTGGACGCGACGGCCTGTTGCACGGTGACCGCCAGATTGCCTGCCGATGGCTGGGTGATCGCCAGGCGGGTGCCCTGGAGCAGCGGCTGGACACTGGTGGCCTGGACCGTGGTCTGGCGGCCGCTGTCGAGGGTGACCTTCAGCAGCAGTTGAAAAGTCTGTTCCGCCTGCTTGAGCGACAGCACTTCGGCCTTGGCGCTCTGACCGGTGCTGATCAAACCCTCCATCGGCGTCAGCAACTTGAGCAGCTCGCCGCTGACCGCCTGCGCACGTGGCGGCGCAGGCGCGGTTGGCGGTAGCGGGAGGATGTTCATTTCGCCTGTCATATGCGGTCACAACCTGAGGAAATTGCCCTCTTGAGAGTAGGGCATGGCATGTATAATGCGGCCCCGTTGTATCCGGGGCGCTGAAATCATTTGCAAATTCTTGATCTGGCGCCTTAGACCGAGCCGCCAAAGCATTTATCCTGCATCTCTTTAGCGGCCGCACCGCTGCCGACTTGAACCGTAAAGGCCCGTGATCTCTTGACCAGTCCTGTCCTGCAAACCGTTGCCCTTGCCTGTGAGCGAGACCTCCGGCTGCTTTTCGAAAATCTCGAATTGAGACTGGCCAGTGGCGAAATGGTGCAAATCAGTGGCCCTAACGGCAGCGGCAAGACCAGCCTGCTGCGTTTGTTGTGCGGCCTGATGCAGCCGACCGCCGGTCAAGTGCTGCTCAACGGCCAGCCGCTGAACGAGCAACGCAGTGAACTGGCGCACAACCTGCTGTGGATCGGCCATGCCGCCGGGATCAAGGACCTGCTGACCCCGGAAGAAAACCTGAGCTGGCTCTGCGCCTTGCACCGACCGGCCTCCCATGAGGCGATCTGGCAAGCGCTGGCCGCTGTCGGTCTGCGCGGTTTCGAGGATGTTCCCTGCCATACCCTGTCTGCCGGCCAGCAGCGCCGCGTGGCATTGGCGCGGTTGTACCTGGACAGCCCGGCACTGTGGATCCTCGATGAGCCCTTTACCGCGCTCGATAAACAAGGCGTGGCGCAGCTCGAGGAACACCTGGCCGCCCATTGCGAGCGCGGTGGCATGGTGGTGCTGACCACGCATCACACCCTGAGCCGGATGCCGGCGGGTTATCGCGACATCGATCTGGGGAATTGGGCCGTATGAGTGTTTTCGGCCTGTTGGTCGCCCGTGAGGCCCGTTTGCTGTTCCGCCGTCCCGCGGAACTGGCCAATCCGCTCGTATTCTTCGCGATCGTCGTTTCCCTGTTCCCGTTGGCGGTCGGGCCCGAGTCTCAATTGTTGCAAACCTTGTCTCCGGGACTGGTCTGGGTAGCCGCCCTTTTATCGGTTTTGCTCTCGCTGGACGGGCTTTTTCGCAGTGATTTCGAGGACGGTTCCCTCGAGCAGTGGGTCCTTTCGTCGCACCCCCTGCCTCTTCTGGTATTGGCCAAGGTACTGGCACACTGGGCCTTCTCTGGCCTGGCACTGGTTTTGCTGGCACCACTGCTGGCATTGATGCTCGGTTTGCCTGCCGCCTGTCTGCCGGTGTTGCTGCTTTCGTTATTGCTGGGTACACCGGTGCTGAGCCTGCTCGGTGCGGTAGGCGCGGCGTTGACGGTGGGGTTGAAGCGAGGCGGCCTGCTGCTGGCGTTGCTGATCCTGCCGTTGTACATCCCGGTGTTGATCCTGGGCAGTGGCGCCTTGCAGGCGGCCTTGCAGGGCATGCCGGCGACCGGTTATCTCCTGTGGCTTGGCAGCCTGACCGCCCTGGCGATAACCCTGACACCTTTTGCAATAGCTGCTGGCCTGAAGATCAGCGTCGGCGAATAATAATGAGGTCTGGTTATTTTTTAACCATTTTTGCTTAAAAAAGCAGACCCTGGCCAACTCGTGACAACGAGTGGCAACCGTGATGGAAACAGCAATGAATTGGACCTGGTTTCATAAGCTCGGCTCACCCAAATGGTTTTACGGCATCAGCGGCAAACTGCTGCCGTGGCTTGGCGTCGCGGCGTTGCTGCTGATCGGCGTTGGCGTAGTATGGGGGTTGGCCTTCGCGCCGCCGGACTACCAGCAAGGCAATAGCTTTCGCATCATCTATATCCACGTCCCGGCCGCCATGCTCGCGCAGTCCATCTACGTGATGCTGGCCGTGTGCGGCATCGTCGGGCTGGTCTGGAAGATGAAACTGGCCGACGTCGCCCTGCAATGCGCGGCCCCCGTCGGTGCCTGGATGACCGCCGTGGCGCTGGTCACCGGCGCGATCTGGGGTAAACCGACCTGGGGTTCGTGGTGGGTCTGGGATGCGCGACTAACGTCCATGCTGATCCTGCTGTTTCTGTACTTCGGTCTCATTGCGCTGGGCAACGCGATCAGCAATCGTGACAGCGCGGCCAAGGCCTGCGCGGTGCTGGCGATCGTCGGCGTGATCAATATCCCGATCATCAAGTACTCGGTGGAGTGGTGGAACACCCTGCACCAGGGCGCGACCTTCACCCTCACCGAAAAACCGGCGATGCCTGCAGAGATGTGGCTGCCACTGCTGCTGACGGTGTTGGGTTTCTACTGTTTCTTCGGCGCCGTGCTGTTGCTGCGCATGCGCCTTGAAGTGCTCAAGCGCGAAGCCCGCGCCAGCTGGGTCAAGGCCGAAGTGCAGAACAGCCTGGAGGCCGCTCGATGAGTTTTGCTTCAATCGGCGACTTTTTCGCCATGGGCCATCACGGCCTGTATGTCTGGTCGGCCTATGGCATCTGCCTGGCGGTCCTGGTCCTCAACGTGGCGGCGCCGGTCCTGGCCCGCAAGCGGTATCTGCAACAAGAGGCGCGTCGTTTGCGCCGGGAGAACGGCAAGTGAATCCCCTGCGTAAAAAGCGTCTCATCATCATTCTCACGATCCTGGTCGGCGTCGGCGCCGCCGTCGGCCTGGCCCTGAGCGCCCTGCAACAGAACATCAACCTGTTTTACACGCCGACCCAGATCGCCAACGGCGAAGCCCCGCAAGACACGCGCATCCGCGCCGGCGGCATGGTCGAGGCGGGGTCGCTGACGCGTTCCGGCGATTCACTGGATGTGAAATTCATCGTCACCGATTTCAACAAATCCGTGACCATCAGCTACCGTGGCATCCTGCCGGACCTGTTCCGTGAAGGGCAGGGCATCGTCGCCCTGGGCAAAATCAACGCCGATGGCGTCGTGGTGGCGGATGAAGTGCTGGCCAAACACGATGAAAAGTACATGCCGCCGGAAGTGACCAAGGCCTTGAAAGACAGTGGTCAATCCGCCCCTACACCCGCGAAGGAGGGTTGATATGACTTCTGGCATCTTTATTCCCGAACTGGGCCACCTGGCAATGATCCTGGCGCTGTGTTTCGCGCTGGTCCAGGCCGTGGTGCCATTGCTGGGTGCCTGGCGCGGCGACCGCTTGTGGATGAGCCTCGCCCAGCCGGCGGCCTGGGGGCAATTCGCGTTTCTGCTGTTCGCCTTCGGTTGCCTGACGTATGCGTTCATGGTCGACGACTTCTCCGTGGCTTACGTCGCCAACAACTCCAACAGCGCCTTGCCCTGGTACTACAAATTCAGCGCGGTGTGGGGCGCTCACGAAGGCTCGTTGCTGCTGTGGGCGATGATCCTCGGCGGCTGGACCTTCGCCGTGTCGGTATTCTCGCGACAATTGCCGCAAGTAATGCTGGCGCGGGTGCTGGCGATCATGGGCATGATCAGCATCGGTTTCCTGCTGTTCCTGATCCTGACGTCCAACCCGTTCGAACGGATCCTGCCGCAGATTCCCACGGACGGTCATGACCTCAACCCCTTGCTGCAGGACATCGGCCTGATCGTTCACCCGCCGATGCTGTACATGGGTTATGTCGGTTTCTCCGTGGCCTTCGCCTTTGCCATCGCCGCGTTGCTCGGCGGTCGTCTCGATGCGGCGTGGGCGCGTTGGTCCCGTCCGTGGACCATCGTCGCCTGGGCCTTCCTCGGCATCGGCATCACGCTGGGCTCCTGGTGGGCCTATTACGAGCTCGGCTGGGGCGGCTGGTGGTTCTGGGACCCGGTGGAAAACGCCTCCTTCATGCCTTGGCTGGTCGGTACGGCGCTGATTCACTCGTTGGCGGTCACGGAAAAGCGTGGCGTGTTCAAGAGCTGGACCGTGCTGCTGGCCATCGCCGCGTTCTCGTTGAGCCTGCTCGGGACCTTCCTCGTCCGTTCCGGTGTGCTGACGTCGGTGCACGCCTTCGCGTCCGACCCCGAGCGTGGCGTGTTCATCCTGATCTTCCTGTTGTTTGTGGTCGGCGGGTCGCTGACGCTGTTCGCCCTGCGTGCACCGGTGGTCAAGAGTCACGTCGGCTTCAACCTCTGGTCCCGGGAGACCCTGCTGCTGGGCAACAACCTGGTGCTGGTGGTGGCGGCTTCGATGATTCTGCTCGGCACCTTGTACCCGCTGATCCTCGACTCAATGACCGGCGCCAAGCTGTCGGTCGGCCCGCCGTACTTCAACGCGTTGTTCATTCCATTGATGGCGTTGCTGATGATGGTGATGGCGGTCGGCATGCTGGTGCGCTGGAAAGACACCCCGGTCAAATGGCTGGTGGGCATGTTGACCCCGGTGTTGCTCGGCAGCGCCGCGTTGGCGGTGGTGGCCGGCGTCGCTTACGGTGATTTCAACTGGGCGGTGATCGCGACCTTCATGCTCGCGGCCTGGGTGTTGCTGGCCGGTGCTCGCGACATCGTCGACAAGACTCGCCACAAGGGCCTGATCAAAGGCCTGCCGACCCTGACCCGCAGCTATTGGGGCATGCAGATCGCGCACCTCGGCATTGCCGTGTGCGCCCTGGGTGTCGTGCTGTCGAGCCAGAACAGTGCCGAGCGCGACCTGCGCCTGGCGCCGGGCGAATCCATGGACCTGGGCGGTTACCAATTCGTGTTCGAAGGCGCCAAGCACTACGAAGGCCCGAACTTCACCTCTGACAAGGGCACCGTTCGGGTGATCCGCGATGGCAAGGAAATCAGCGTGCTGCACCCGGAAAAACGGTTGTACACCGTGCAGAATTCGGTGATGACCGAAGCCGGGATCGACGCCGGTTTCACCCGCGATCTCTACGTTGCCCTCGGTGAACCGCTGGGCGATGGCGCCTGGGCCGTGCGCGTGCACGTCAAGCCGTTCGTGCGCTGGATCTGGTTCGGCGGCCTGCTCACCGGTCTCGGTGGGTTGCTGGCGGCGCTGGATCGGCGTTATCGGGTCAAGGTGAAAAGCCGCGTGCGTGAAGCACTGGGCATGACGGGAGCGACGGCATGAGACGTTGGCTGATGCTGTTGCCCCTGGCGATTTTCCTGGTGGTTGCCGTGTTCCTGTACCGCGGCCTGTACCTGAACCCGGCCGAGCTGCCCTCGGCGATGATCAACAAGCCGTTCCCGGAGTTCTCCCTGCCTGCGGTGCAGGGCGACAAGATCCTGACCCGGGCCGACCTCCTCGGCAAACCGGCGCTGGTCAACGTCTGGGGCACCTGGTGCATTTCCTGCCGGGTCGAGCACCCGGTGCTGAACAAGCTGGCCGAGAAGGGCGTGCTGATCTACGGCATCAACTACAAGGACATCAACGTCGATGCCTTGAAGTGGCTGGAGGAATTCCACAACCCGTACCAGCTGGACATCCGCGACGATGCGGGCACGCTGGGCCTGAACCTCGGCGTGTACGGTGCCCCGGAAACGTTCTTCATCGACGCCAAGGGCATCATCCGCGACAAGTTCGTCGGGGTGATCGACGAGCAGGTCTGGCGCGAAAAACTGGCGGCCAAGTATCAGGCGCTGGTGGATGAGGCCAAGCCATGAAGCGCTGGATAGCCGCTGTGGTATTGGGCTTGAGCATGGCCGGCGTGGCGCACGCGGCCATCGACACTTATGAGTTCGCCAAGGAAGGCGATCGCGAGCGTTTTCGCGAGTTGACCAAAGAACTGCGCTGCCCCAAGTGCCAGAATCAGGACATCGCCGATTCCAACGCACCGATTGCCGCCGACCTGCGCAAAGAGATTTTCCGCATGCTCGGCGAGGGCAAGGACAACCAGCAGATCATCGATTTCATGGTCGACCGCTACGGTGATTTCGTCCGCTACAAACCCGCGCTGAACGCCAAGACCGCCGTGCTCTGGTTCGGCCCCGCCGGCCTGCTGCTGGGCGGTTTCGTGATTATTGCCGTGATCGTCCGCCGTCGTCGCGTGCAACGCGCTGCGACCAAGGATGAGCTCTCTGCCGAGGAGCGTGAGCGCCTCGACCACCTGTTGGATAAAACCAAGAATGATTGATTTCTGGCTCGCTGCAGGTCTGCTGCTACTGGTTGCCCTGAGTTTTCTGCTGATCCCCGTTCTGCGTGGCCGACGCGCCCAGCTGGAAGAGGATCGTACCGCCCTCAACGTCGCGCTCTATCAGGAACGCGTGGCCGAACTGCAAACCCAGCAGGAAGAGGGCGTTCTCGACGCCGTGCAAATGGACACCGGCCGCGCCGAAGCGGCGCGTGAGTTGCTGGCGGACACCGAAGGCGTCGAGGCGCCGCGCGTGTCGCGCCTGGGCAAACCGTGGCCCTTGCTGGCGGCAATTCTGGTGCCGGTGCTGGGCCTTGGCCTGTACCTGCATTTCGGGGCCAGCGACAAGGTCGAGCTGACCCGCGAATTCGCCCAGGCGCCACAGTCGATGGAAGAGATGACCCGTCGCCTGGAGCGCGCGGTCGAGGCGCAGCCGGATTCGGCTGAAGGCCTGTACTTCCTCGGTCGCACCTACATGGCTCAGGAGCGTCCTGGCGACGCGGCGAAGATCTTCGAACGCACGGTCAGCCTGGCCGGGCGTCAGCCGGAGCTGCTCGGTCAGTGGGCAGGCCCAGACTTCGCCGACGGCAAGAAGTGGTCGGACAAGGTCCAGGCCTTGACCGACGAAGCGCTCAAGGCCGATCCGAAGGAGGTCACCAGCCTCGGCCTGCTCGGTATCGCCGCGTTCGAAAGCGAGCGTTATCAGGACGCCATCGACTATTGGAATCGCCTGCTGGCGCAATTGCCGCCGGAGGACAATTCCCGTGCCGCGCTGCAAGGCGGGATTGCGCGGGCCAGCGAAAAACTCGTCGCCAGCGGCGGCAAGGTGGCCCAGGCGCCGGCGGCCAAGGTCGCCGCGGTGCTCAAGGTCCGTGTGGATCTTTCACCCG
>NZ_MULM01000053.1:0-10570 GCF_002029345.1 Pseudomonas sp. VI4.1 | reverse complement strand
GGCCTTGGTTTTGGGTTTGTTTGGGTTTGTTTGGGTTTTGATGGTGTCAGCTGGCTTGCCAGCGAAGGCAATTTCATAGGCGACAACACTATCAGCTTGACCATGTAGAACGATCGTTCTACATGGGTGATCACAGTGCCGCTGATAATGCGCAATGTATGGCGCGAAAGTTATTGGACCTGTGACACTCTAAACAAGCCCTACACCTTGCTTGAACGTTAATTTGCCAGGGAGACTGTCAATGTCTAACGCCGAAGTTCGTCCGCCACTGCCGCCCTTCACCCGTGAATCGGCCATCGAGAAAGTTCGCCTGGCCGAAGACGGCTGGAACTCCCGCGACCCGCAACGGGTGTCGCTGGCCTATACCCTCGACACCCGGTGGCGCAACCGTGCCGAATTCGCCAACAACCGCGCAGAAGCCAAAGACTTTCTGACCCGTAAATGGGCCAGGGAACTGGACTATCGGCTGATCAAGGAGCTCTGGGCCTTCACTGACAACCGCATCGCCGGTGCGTTACGGCCTACGAATGGCACGACGACTCGGGCAACTGGTTCCGGTCCTACGGCAACGAGAACTGGGAGTTCAATCAAGACGGCTTGATGGCCAACCGGTACGCGAGCATCAACGACTTGCCGATCAAGGAAAGCGAGCGCAAGTTCCACTGGCCGCTGGGTCGGCGACCGGACGATCATCCAGGCCTGTCCGACCTCGGCCTCTAGATAACACCGCCCCCCTGTAGGAGCTGGCTTGCCAGCGAAGGCGTCCTCAAATTCAGCGCATGACTGGCCGCCTTCGCTGGCAAGCCAGCTCCTACAAAAGCAATCGCGACTGCATGCATTACACCGGTAATCGTGACAATCCGCGTTACAAAACCAATCCCGGTCGCCCGCAACAATGGATCTAGGTAAGATACTCGCCCTTCCACGCAGCCTCCTGCGTCCTGCCGAATAAGCCGATTCCATGCCTTTCGAACTCAGCGTTGACCTCACCACCCTGGCCATCCTCGTCCTTGTCGCTTTTGTTGCCGGTTTCATCGACGCCATCGCCGGCGGGGGTGGCTTGTTGACCACCCCCGCACTGTTGACCGCCGGCCTGCCGCCGCACCTGGTGCTGGGCACCAACAAACTCAGTTCGACCTTCGGCTCGGCCACCGCCAGCTTCACCTTCTACCGCCGCAAGTTGTTCCACCCCAGGCAGTGGATGCATGCCATCGTCGGCACCCTGGTCGGTGCCTTGACCGGTGCCGTGGTCGCGCATTACCTGCCCGCGGAATGGTTGAACAAGATGCTCCCGGTGATCGTCTTCGCCTGCGGCCTCTATCTGTTGTTTGGCGGCACGCCGAAGGCGCCGCTGGACAGCGATGCACCGATCAGGAAAAAGTGGCAATCGAGCCAGGGTTTCAGCCTCGGTTTCTACGATGGCGTGGCCGGTCCCGGCACCGGGGCTTTCTGGACCGTCAGCAGCATGCTGATGTACCCCATCGACCTGGTGAAGGCCAGCGGCGTGGCGCGCAGCATGAACTTCGTCAGCAACATTGCGGCGCTGTCGGTGTTCGTGTTTTCCGGGCAAGTGGACTGGATCATCGGCCTGAGCATGGGCCTGTCGGTGATGGTCGGCGCGTTCTTCGGTGCTCGCACCGCCATCAGCGGCGGTGCGAAATTCATCCGTCCGGTGTTCATCACCGTGGTGTTGGGGCTGACCGTGCGGTTAGCCTGGCAGCACTGGTTCAGCGTGGCCTAGGCACCGCGCCACATAGACGTCGATCAGGTAACGGGCAATCGAGCGTGACGCCGGCAACGGTGGCAGCACGTTAATGTTGAACCACTGGGCGTCTTCGATTTCGTCTTCCTGGCAGACGATCTCGCCTCCCGCGTATTCGGCATGGAAGCCGAGCATCATCGAATGCGGGAACGGCCAGCACTGGCTGCCCATGTACTGGATGTTCCGGACTTCGATCCGCACCTCTTCACGCACCTCGCGAATCAGGCAGTCCACGGCCGACTCGCCCGGCTCGGCAAACCCCGCCAAGGTGCTGTAGACCCCGCTGACAAAACGCGGTGAACGCGCCAGCAGGATTTCGTCGCCCCGGGTGATCAGCACGATCATGCTCGGCGAGATGCGCGGGTAATAGCGCAAGTCGCAAGGCTCGCAATACATCGCCCGTTCGCGCACGACCTGCCGGGTCGCCTGCCCGCAATTGCCACAGAAGCGATGCTCGCGGGCCCAGGTGCCGATCTGCGCGGCGTAACCGAGCACCTTGAACACCCCGTGGTCGCCTTCGAGCATGAACGCGCGCAAGCCTTTCCAGTTGCAGCCCGGCACTTCGCTGTGACTGCGCAACTCCAGCAGATAGACCGGCTCACCATTCAGATGACCGATGCCGTGCTCGGCGAGGATCGACAGATCCTGGCGTTTGAGCCACTCCCGTGGAAACAGCGCGCCATTATCGTCGTACAAGAAGCCTTCGGGGCTGCGCGCCACGGCCCAGCCGCCGGGTTGATCGGTGTCCAGTACTGCAGTGGTCCAGCGTGAAGTCATGTCAATCAATCCAGAAATTCGGGTTTCTGTTTGCTCATATGGGCGGCCATGGCCACGCGCAGATCGGTGGATTGCAGCATGGCGGCGTTCCAGGTGGCGACGTATTCGAGGCCGTCGTCAATGCGATGGTCG
Source organism: Pseudomonas sp. VI4.1 (assembly GCF_002029345.1). Classification (NCBI taxonomy): domain Bacteria; kingdom Pseudomonadati; phylum Pseudomonadota; class Gammaproteobacteria; order Pseudomonadales; family Pseudomonadaceae; genus Pseudomonas; species Pseudomonas sp. VI4.1. The sequence continues at coordinate 7,899 of NZ_MULM01000053.1, read as the reverse complement.
CGCATGTAGCTGATCATCTCCTTGGTGCCGGTGATTGCGATCGGCGACTTGGCGGCGATCTCGCGGGCAATGCCCATCACGCCATCAAGCAGGCTGGCAGCGTCGCTGTAGATGCGATTGACCAGGCCCATGCCCCGCGCTTCCTCGGCGCCAAACGAACGACCAGTGTAAGCCAGTTCACGCAGCATGCCGTCACCAATGATCCGCGGCAAGCGTTGCAAGGTGCCGACGTCGGCGGCCATGCCGATGTCGATTTCCTTGATCGAGAATTGCGCGTCTTCGGCGGCGTATCGCATGTCGCAGGCGGCAATCAGGTCGATGGCGCCGCCCAGGCAATAACCCTGCACCGCCGCCAGCACCGGTTTGCGGCACTGGTCGACGGCATTGAACGACGCTTGCAGCGCCAGGATCTTGCGTCGCAGCAAGCGCGCGTTTCGTCCGACATCCTTGCCCAGTTCATTGGCCACGCCGGCCAGCATCATCAGGTCGATGCCCGAGGAAAAATGCTTGCCGGCACCACTGAGCACCACCACCCGGACTTCGTCGGTGTCGTCGACCCACTGGAAAATCTCGATGATTTCACTCCAGAACGCTGCGTTCATCGAATTGATCTTCTCAGGGCGATTTATCTGCACGTGTGCGACCTTATCTGCCAATTCGACGGTGAATGCGGTGTACTGAGCCATGCGAGTGATCCTTTACCGGGCAAGAACGAGAGTCGAACTATACCAAGGCCGCAAGGTGCCCCGTAAGGCAGCGGTTCGGCCAAAAGCGGGACGCATGCGCGCACCGTAATAGTGCGCAAGCCTTGCCGTCTGGCGCACGACAATGTGTCGTTACTCAGATTTTTTGACGCCAAATCATTGAAAAAGCAGCCCTTCGTCGGTGAATTTCGCCTTCTAAACGGGACGACCGTACCTCTTTGCACCGATTGTCGAACAATTTTGCCATTCCGCCTCGCGCGCTCTAACTTCTGGCCTAGACTCATTTCCGCGAGGCAAAACCGATCAGTCATAAAGTACAAAAAAACTCGAAACTTTTACCCGTCGCGACGGGTCACCTGAAAGGGAGGAGTGTTGCGGCTGGTGCAATCCTTGCAATGTCCATTTCAAGCGTTACTGCTTCAGCGCATGGGCAGCCTTTGCTGACCGATGCGTAGCGCGTTTGCGCCGGCCACATGAATTGGCCACGGAACATCGTCTGCCAGACCTAAGAATTAGATCAACAATACGGGAGATTCATATGATCAGTGCGGCTTTAGATATTCAGGGAGAACGTGCTCATCAGCAGGTCGGCGAGTCGAGCGTCGTGAGTACAGGCAGTGCCCAAACGATCAGCGTCACGGGCACCAAGGCGCTGGCACCGGTTGCCAGGCACAATCCCAATAGAAAGAAAGTATTGTTCGTCACTTCCGAAATTGCCGACCTGGTGAAGACCGGCGGGCTGGGTGACGTTTCCGCGGCGCTGCCCCGGGCCATGGCGCTACTGCACGATGTTCGTGTGCTGATTCCCGGTTACCCGCAGGTGCTGCACAGCGAAAACCCGATTCACATCATTGGCGAGCTGGGTGGCCACGCAGCCCTGCCCCCTTGCAAGATCGGGCGCATGGACATGCCCGACGGCCTGGTCATTTACGTGTTGATCTGCCCTGAACTTTACGAGCGTGAAGGCTCGCCCTACGGCGCCAACAACGGTCGCGACTGGCCGGACAACCATATCCGCTTCGCCCGACTCGGCCTGGCAGCCGCCGATATCGCCGCCAACCTCGCACAAATCCACTGGTGCCCGGACCTGGTGCACGCCCATGACTGGCCGGCCGGTCTGGCGCCTGCTTATATGCACTGGCGTGGGCAGCGCACCCCGACCCTGTTCACCATCCACAACCTGGCTTATCAGGGTGTGACCAGCCTGGGATCATGCCCGGAACTGGGAATTCCCACCCATGCCCTGCAGCAGGACGGCATGGAGTTCTACGGCAAGATGTCGTTCCTCAAGGCCGGCATGGCCTATTCGAGTCACATCACCACGGTCAGCGCGACCTACGCCCAGGAAATCACCACCCCGGCCTTCGGCTGCGGCCTCGACGGCTTTCTCGCCGCCAAGACCCAGCAAGGTCTGCTCAGCGGTATCCCCAACGGTATCGATGAAAGCTGGGATGCGGCCACCGATCCCCACCTGTTCTGCCCGTTCAGCATCGGCGATTGGGAGGGCAAGGCCGTCAACGCCGCCCACGTTCGTGAGTTGTTCGGCCTGGACGATAGCGTAGGTCCGCTGTTCGCCGTGGTCTCGCGCCTGGTGTATCAAAAAGGCCTGGACCTGACCGAAGCCGTCTCCGAATACATCGTCGAATCCGGCGGCCAGATCGCGATCATCGGGCGGGGCGAGCCGGAAGAAGAACAAGCCATGCGTGAGCTGGCCCTGCGTTTCCCGGGGCAAATCGGGGTGCGCATCGGCTTCAATGAAACCGATGCCCGGCGCATGTTCGCCGGCAGCGACTTCCTGCTGATGCCGTCGCGCTACGAGCCCTGCGGCCTGAGCCAGATGTACGCCCAACGCTTCGGTTCATTGCCGGTGGCACGCAATACCGGTGGCTTGGCCGACACCATCGAAAATGGCGTGACCGGGTTCCTGTTCGATGAATCCACGGTTGAAAGTTACCAGGAAGCCCTGAGCCGCGCGTTCAAGGTATTCGCCTACCCCGACCTGCTCAATGCCATGCGCTGCCGCGCGATGGCCGCGCCATTCAACTGGTGCAAGGCGGTCGAACCCTACGCCGAACTTTACGAACAGCTGGTGGTTAAAGCACTGGGTAAATCGCACAGACAGTAAGAGGTTTTCAATAGATGCCGTTACGGACCCTTGAGACCTGGCCCCACGGCGCAATCATGCTGGACGCAGAACACACGCGTTTTGCCTTGTGGGCGCCAGATGCGTTGTTTGTCAGTGTCGAACTGGAAAATGGACAATCCTTGCCACTATTGCCTCAGGCCGATGGCTGGTTCGTGATCAATACCCGTTGCCCTGCCGGCACGCGTTATCGCTACAACATCGACGGGGAGCTGGAGGTGCCCGACCCGGCCTCCCGCGCCCAGGCCGGTGACATCCATTTGCACAGCGTGGTGGTCGATCCCCTCGCCTATCAGTGGCAACACGGCAACTGGTTGGGGCGGCCATGGAACGAGGCGGTGATCTACGAATTGCACGTCGGTGCCCTCGGCGGTTTCAGTGAAGTCGAGAAGCACCTGGCGCGCCTGGTCGAACTGGGGGTGACCGCGATCGAACTGATGCCCCTGGCGCAGTTCCCCGGTGACCGCAATTGGGGTTATGACGGCGTCCTGCCCTATGCGCCCCAATCCTCCTATGGCACTCCCGAACAACTCAAGCACCTGATCGACACCGCCCATGGCCACGGCCTGGCGGTGATCCTCGACGTGGTCTACAACCACTTCGGCCCGGACGGCAATTACCTGCATCGCTACGCCAAGGGCTTTTTCCGCGAAGACAAGCACACGCCCTGGGGTGCCGCCATTGATTTCCGGCGGCGCGAGGTGCGGGACTTCTTCATCGAAAACGCGCTGATGTGGCTGTTCGAATACCGCTTCGACGGTCTGCGCCTGGACGCGGTCCACGCCATTGAAAGCCCCGACTTCCTGCAGGAACTGGCGCAACGGGTGCGCCAGCGCACAGATCCGGCGCGGCATGTGTGGCTGACGGTGGAGAACGAGCACAACCAGGCCAGCCTGTTGCAGGAAGGCTTTGACGCGCAGTGGAACGATGACGGCCATAATGCCCTGCATGTGTTGTTGACCGGCGAAACCGACGCTTACTACGCCGACTATGCCGACAACCCCACCGAGCAACTGGCGCGCTGCCTGAGCCAGGGTTTCGTATTCCAGGGCCACGTCACCCGCCATGGCACACCTCGCGGAGAACCCAGCGGTCACTTGCCGCCCAGTGCCTTTGTGCTGTTTCTGCAAAACCATGACCAGATCGGTAATCGCGCGTTTGGCGAGCGGTTGCATCAGCTGACCCATAACGACGCCTTGCAAGCGGCGACAGCGCTGCTGCTGCTGTCACCGATGATCCCGCTGATGTTCATGGGCGACGAATTCGCCGCCGAAGAGCCCTTCCTGTTTTTCACCAGTCACCACGGTGAACTGGCGGAACTGGTGCGTGAAGGACGACGTAATGAATTTGCCGCCTTCAGCGCCTTTACCGATCCGCATAAACGCGAACGGATTCCCGATCCAAACGCACGCCAGACCTTCGAGGCGTCCCGGCCCAAACTGACCGCCACCCGGCAATCGGCGATGCAGGGCCTGTATCGCCAGTTGTTGCGGCTTCGGCACACACACATCATTCCCAATCTGCCCGGGACTTTTGCCTTGGGTGCCGAGGTGCTGGCCGAGGGCGCGGTGACTGCACGCTGGCAACTGGGCAATGGCAGTCAGCTGCGTATTGACCTGAACCTCAGCGACAAGCCTGTGGTCCATTCACCACAGGTCGACGCTTCGCTACTGTTCGAACACCCGCCACAGTCGGCCGGCCTGTTGGATCAGGGCACACTTGCCCCGTATTGCGCGCTAGTCAGCCTCATGGCCGCAGCCCCTATGCTACCCCCGGATGGAGAGCGCCAATGAGTGACGCGCAACTGGAAATACTGGCCAGCCAAGCGGGTTTGGCAGTCGATTGGATCGACGCCAACGGCCGCCCGCAAAAAGTCGCCCCGTCGGTTTTACGTAACGTCCTGACCGGACTCGGCCACCCTGCCGGCTCCGCACAGGAAATTCGACGCCAGCCTGCTGCAATTGCAGCAAGTGCAACAGACCCGCCACCTGCCGCCGCTGATGACCGCCGATGTCGGTGTCGGTCTCAATCTGGCGCATTACTTCGAGCCGCAGACGTCCTGCGCGGTCCATCTCGAAGATGGCTCGCAACTCAACCTGACACTGGACGCCGAGGCGATTCTGCCCGGCCAGATTCCGGTCGGTTATCAGCGCGTCAGCATCGACGGACAATCCTTTACCCTGGCCGTCGCACCGGCTCGCTGCTACAGCGTCGGCGATGCCGTCGACAATCCGATCCCCCGTGCCTGGGGCCTGAGCGTCCAGTTGTATGCCTTGCGCCGTCCCGGCGACGGTGGATTCGGCGACACCCAGGCCCTGGAAGATCTGGTCCGGGTGGCTGGCGAGCGTGGCGCCGAAGCGTTGGCGATCAGCCCGCTGCATGCGATGTTTGCCAACGACACCCATCGCTACAGCCCTTATTCGCCGTCCAGCCGTCTGTTCCTCAACAGCCTCTACGCCGCCCCGGGCCTGATTCTCGGTGAGCGCGCCGTGCGCACGGCAATTGACGCCACGGGCCTCGCCGCCGAACTCAAGCACCTTGAAGAGTTGCCGCTGATCGATTGGCCGGTGGCCGCCGAGGCCAAGCATCGTCTGTTGCAGGCGCTCTACGACGGCTTTGTCCAGGGCGAACATCCGTTGCATGCCGATTTCAACAGCTTCCGCCACGCCGGCGGCGAGGCCCTGGAAAACCACTGCCGCTTCGAAGCCATTCAGCAAGACCGCGCCGCCAACGGTGAAGGCCTCGACTGGCGCGAGTGGCCCGAACAATGGCGCGACCCGCGCAGCGCCGCCCTCGCCGCGTTTGCTGAAGAGAACGCCGGCCGCATCGGCTTCTTTGCCTTCTGCCAATGGCTGATCACCCGCTGCCTGGAGCGCGCACAAACCGCCGCCCGCGCCAGCGGCATCAGCATCGGATTGATTGCCGATCTGGCGGTGGGCGCCGACGGCGGCGGCAGCCAGGCCTGGAGTCGCCAGGACGAATTGCTCGCCTCCCTGACCGTGGGCGCACCACCGGACATTCTCAACCGTACCGGCCAGGGCTGGGGCATTTCCGCGTTCTCCCCCGAAGGCCTGGTACGCAACGGTTTTCGCGCGTTCATTGAGATGCTCCGGGACAACTTCGCCCATGCCGGTGGCCTGCGCATTGATCACGTCATGGGCCTGCAACGGCTGTGGGTGATTCCCAATGGCGCGCCCCCTGCCGACGGCGCCTACCTGTACTACCCGGTGGACGACCTGCTGCGCTTGCTGGCCCTCGAATCCCATCGCCATCAGGCCATCGTGCTCGGCGAAGACCTGGGGACGGTGCCGGATGGCCTGCGGGAAAAACTCATCGCCCGCTCGATCCTCGGCATGCGGGTATTGCTGTTCGAACAGGACAACGCCCACTTCAAGCCCATGCTCGACTGGCCGGACAACGCGCTGGCCACCACCAGCACCCATGACCTGCCGACCCTCAATGGTTGGTGGCATGGCCGCGATATCGACTGGAATGCCCGTCTCGGCCTGGTCGACGCCTCGGGTGAAATCGAATGGCGCCAGCACCGCGAACGCGAGCGCGAAGGCTTGCGCCGGGTGTTGAGCGAGGATCCGCAGAACTTTCGCGAGGAGTCCCATGAAACCGATCAGGTGCTGGATGCCGCGATCCGTTTCCTCGGGCACACCCCGGCGCCGCTGGTGTTGCTGCCGCTGGAAGATGCCCTGGGCATCGAACAGCAGGCCAACCTGCCGGGCACGACCGACGCGCATCCCAACTGGTCCCGTCGCCTGCCCGGTGACAGCGAAACCCTGCTCGATGACCCGGACGCCGCCCGGCGCCTGGAACTGGCTCGCCTGCGCGCGACTTCAGGCGGCCGAGCGTGACCAATGAATCAAGCGCTCATCCAACCGTTGCGGGCCACCCTGCGACTGCAGTTTCATAAAGGCTTCACCCTGGACCAGGCGGTGCCGCTGGTCCCCTACTTCGCCAGCCTGGGCATCAGCCATCTCTATGCTTCGCCACTGCTGAGCGCGCGTCCGGGCTCCATGCATGGCTACGACGTGGTGGACCCGACCACGGTCAACCCGGAGCTGGGCGGCGAAGCGGCATTGCGGCGCCTGGTCAGCGCCTTGCGCGAGCAACGGATGGGGCTGATCCTCGACATCGTGTCCAACCACATGGCGGTGGGCGGCGGCGACAATCCCTGGTGGCTGGATTTGCTGGAATGGGGGCGCCTGAGTCCCTACGGCGAGTTCTTCGATATCCAGTGGCATTCTCCCGATCCGTTGATGGCAGGTCAGTTGCTGCTGCCCTTCCTCGGCAGCGATTACGGGGTCGCCCTGCAGGACGGCACCCTGCCCTTGCGTTTCGATGCAGGGCACGGCGCATTTCATGTCGAGCACTATGAGCATCACTTCCCGATCTGCCCGACGAGCTACGGCGAGCTGCTCAAGGCCGATGACGCGCTGAATGCCGATCAGGCCGCGCAACTCAAATCCCTGGCAGACCGCTTCAGTGCCTTGAGTTACCAGATGGACGCGCACAGCCTGGCGATCCCGCTCAAGGCCGAGCTGCGCGAACTCGCCGCTGACCCGGCCATTGCGCAAGCGATCCAGCGCAACCTGGACGCTTATGATTCACTGACGCGCGAGGGGTTCGAGCGTCTGCACGACTTGCTCGAGCGCCAAAGCTATCGCCTGGCCAGCTGGCGCACCGCGGCGGACGATATCAATTGGCGGCGCTTTTTCGATGTCAACGAACTCGGCGGCCTGCGGGTCGAGCGGCCGGCCGTGTTCGAAGAAACCCACGCCAAGATCTTCGAGCTGGTGGCCGAGGGCCTGGTCGACGGTCTGCGCATCGATCACATCGATGGCCTGGCCGACCCCCGTGGTTATTGCCGCAAATTGCGGCGCCGGGTCGACAGCCTGTCTCCGCAGCGGCACCTGCCGATTTTCGTCGAGAAGATCCTCGGCGAAGTTGAAACCCTGCACCGCGACTTGGTCCGTGGACGGCACCACCGGTTATGAATTCATGAACCAGTTGTCGCTGATTGCAACACGACCCGGAAGGCGC
>NZ_MULM01000054.1:0-10830 GCF_002029345.1 Pseudomonas sp. VI4.1 | reverse complement strand
CCAGCGAAGGGGCCGGCACATCCAGCATCGATGTTGCCTGACACGCCGCCTTCGCTGGCAAGCCAGCTCCTACACAGGCCAGTTCAAGCATTTATACGGGCATGGGCGGCCAGGCGGTTGATCGCCCGGTCCAGTTCTTCCAGCGCGCGGGGGGCTTTCGGGTCCTGTTGCTTGAGCAGGGTTTCACTGCGCTGGCAGGCGGCGCGCAGTTGCGGCACGCCGCAATAGCGGGTCGCACCGTGCAGACGATGAACGCGCTCGATCAGGGCGTTCTGGTCATTGGTTTCCCGAGCGCAGCGAATGGCTTCGCGGTCCGCTTCCAATGACGCCAGCAACATCGCCAGCATGTCCGCCGCCAGATCAGCCTTGCCGGCGGCCAGGCGTAAACCTTCTTCGTGATCGAGCACCTGCAACTCATGGTTGCCGCCATGGCTGTCGCTGGAACGCTCCGGCCCATGATTGCGCAGCGCCAGGCCGGTCCACTTCAATACCACCTGCGCCAGTTGCCGTTCACTGATCGGTTTGGTCAGGTAATCGTCCATGCCGCTTTGCAGCAGGGCGCGTTTTTCGTTGGCCATGGCGTGCGCGGTGAGGGCCACGATCGGCAGCGGCGTGCAATGGCGTTCGCTTTCCCACTGACGTATCGCTTCGGTGCTCTGGCGCCCGTCCATGCCTGGCATTTGCACGTCCATCAGCACCAGGTCGAAGGTCTCGCTCTGCACCGCCTTGACCGCGGCGTAACCGCTTTCCACCGCAAGCACCTTGGCGCCCATGTCTTCGAGCAGGGTCTGCACCAGTAACAGGTTGGCCGGGTTGTCATCGACACACAGCACCTTCGGCGCACGGCTGGACACCGGTTCGCCCGGCTCGCTACGCAACTGGCGCGGGTTGACCAGGTCAGACAGGGCCCGGCGCAGTTTGCGGGTGCAGGCCGGTTTGGCCTGGAGCTGGCTGTGGGGGTTGGGAACCGAGAGATGGAACAGCGTCTGTTCGGTGGTCGGGCACAGCACCAACACCTTGCAGCCCAGGTGTTCGAGGTCCCAGATGTGCTGGTTGAGGCGCTCCGGCGGCATGTCGTTGCTGGTGATGCCCAGTACGGCCAGGTCAATCGCCTGATCGGTCTGATGCGCGCCGGTCACGCCGTTGGTCAGGCTTTCCAGGGTATTGTACGGGGTGACTTCGAGCCCGCAGTCCTCCAGTTGATGCTGTAACGCCTGCCGGGCCAATTCGTGGTTTTCCAGCACCGCCACCCGGCGTCCCAGCAGCGGCGGCCCCGGCAGGTCTTCGGCGTCGTCGCGGGTTTTCGGCAAGCTCAGGCTGATCCAGAACTCCGAACCTTCGCCCGGCGTGCTGTCGACCCCGATCTCGCCGCCCATCTGTTCGATCAAGCGCTTGGAAATCACCAGGCCAAGACCGGTGCCGCCCGGCTGTCGGGACAGCGAGTTGTCGGCCTGGCTGAACGCCTGGAACAGTGCGCGCACGTCCTGGTTCGACAGGCCGATGCCGGTGTCCTGGATGCTGATGCGCAGCTGCACGCTGTCCTCATGCTCTTCTTCGAGCATGGCCCGGGCGACGATGGTGCCTTCGCGAGTGAATTTGATCGCGTTGCTGACCAGGTTGGTGAGGATCTGCTTGAGCCGCAGCGGATCACCCACCAGCGACAGCGGCGTGTCGCGATACACCAGGCTCACCAGCTCCAGCTGTTTGGCGTGGGCGGCCGGGGCGAGGATGGTCAGGGTGTCCTGCAACAAGTCGCGCAGATTGAACGGAATATGGTCGAGCACCAGCTTGCCGGCCTCGATCTTGGAAAAGTCGAGGATCTCGTTGATGATCCCCAGCAGGCTGTCGGCGGACTTTTCGATGGTGCCCAGGTAGTCGAGCTGGCGCGGGGTCAGCTCGCTTTTTTGCAGCAGATGTGTGAAGCCGAGTATGCCGTTGAGCGGGGTGCGGATTTCATGGCTCATGTTGGCCAGGAATTCGGATTTGATACGGCTGGCTTCCAGGGCTTCCTTGCGCGCCAGGTCGAGCTCGATGTTCTGGATTTCAATGGTTTCCAGATTCTGGCGCACGTCTTCGGTGGCCTGGTCGATGCTGTGCTGCAATTCTTCCTGGGCGTTTTGCAGGGTGCCGGCCATGCGGTTGATGCCGGACGCCAGTTCATCCAGCTCCTGGCTGCCGAGGGGCGGCAGGCGGGTTTCCAGATGCCCGTCCTTGAGTTGCGTCACGGCTTGCTTGATCTGGCTCAGCGGCCGGTTGATGGTGCGGCCCATGCGCAACGCCAGCAGCGCCGCATCCCAGGCCCGCGCCGATCAGCAGCAGGCTGGCGAACAGGCTGCGGTAACCGCGCAGCAGCATGCCGTTGTGGGACAGCTCGAGTTCCACCCAGCCGAGCAGGCGGTCGGCTTCATCGGGGATCAGGTCGCCGGCCAGATTGCGGTGCTTGCCAAATACCGGCAACAGGTAGCGAGTCGCATCGTTGCCGCTGCGATGCAGCATCTGCGAGCCATCGCCCATGGGGGCAGGATTGAGCATGAGCGGGCCGGCATGGGCCAGTAGCGTGCGGTCGGGCGCGAGGAAGGTGACCGCGCGAACGTCCGGCTGCTCCAGTGACTGGGTGGCGATGCGCTCCAGCAGTTCGTTGTTGTGGTGACCCAGGGCCGGGGCCACCAGGGGCGCCAGCTGTTCGGCGATCATTTCGCCACGCTGCATGAGTTGGGCTTGCAGGTCGGACTGCTGCATCCAGGTAAAGTAGCCACCCAGTACCAACGCCATCAGGCTGGTCGGCAACAGGGTCAGCAACAGCACGCGGCCTTTAATTCCCAGTTTCTTGAGCACGCCTCTCTCCTGCATCCCGCTAATCAATGGCCTGCACGTGCGTCTGGCACGCACCACCTGCGCAGTGTAGCGATTTTGCTCGCCGGTCATCCGGTAAAATTGATGCCGTCATTCGTCGGCCGCAGGCCTGCTTTTGCCTCACGGGCAAACCTTGGGTTGCCCCTGGCGAGGCAATCTTGAATAATCGTCAACTGAGAATTATTTGCAGATACTCATGACTCCCATCTCTGTTGGCCATCCGCGCATCCTTTCCATCGAAGACGACCTCGTGCTCGGTGCCTATGTTCATGAGCACCTGGGACGCTGCGGGTTTCAGGTGACCTGGTGCCAGAACGGTCAGGAAGGCCTGGCCATTGCCCGCCAGCAAGCCTTCGATGTGGTGCTGATGGACATTCTGCTGCCGGGCATGGACGGGTTGAACGTGCTGACGCAATTGCGCCAGAGCCATTCGACCCCGGTGGTGCTGATGTCCGCGCTCGGGGCCGAGGCGGATCGCATCAGCGGCTTTCGCCTGGGCGCCGATGATTATTTGCCCAAGCCGTTCAGCATGGCGGAGTTGCGGGTGCGCATCGAAGCGATCCTGCGGCGGGTGGCGCTCGACCGGCGGCCGGCGCCTGCACCGGTCGTCCCCTTGGCGGACGGCCTGCGGTTCGATGATGAACTGTTTGAGGTCTTTTACGGCGCCCAGGCTGCCGGCCTGACCCGCAGCGAGTATCGATTGCTGGAAACACTGAACCGCAATGGCGATGAGGTGCTGAGCAAGGCCTTCCTTTATCAGCAGGTACTGCAACGCGGTTACGCCGCCCATGACCGCAGCCTCGACATGCACATCAGCCAGATCCGCCGCAAGCTCAAGGTTATCGGCTACACCGAGCGGGAAGTGCGCACGGTGTGGGGCAAGGGTTATGTTCTGAGTGCCGGCGATGAAATGGCCTGATCTGCCGGGCCGCCATTCGCTGTTCTGGAAACTGGCCTTTTTGCTGGTGGCGTTCTGCTTGCTGATGATCTGGTTGAGCTGGTCCTGGGGCCGCTACATGGAAAAGCGCAACCAGTTTCTGTCGGATGACGCCCGAGGGACCTTGACGCGCTATGCCGCCGAGGCCGAGCAGGCGTGGCAGCAGGGGCAGCACGCGGGTGTCGATGCATGGTTGCAGGGCATGCAACAACGCGAATCGGGCTGGGTGGGCGTCATTGGCAGTGATTTGCAGTCGTTGAGCAGCCTGCCGCTATCGGACAAGGACATCCAGCGCCTGACCTTTCTGCGCGGCCTGGACTGGCCCATCCATAAAAAAGGCCGGCCGTGGCTGCGGGTGCCGTTTCCCGGCGATTCGTCCGCCGGCAGCCTGGTGATCGAGTTGCCGCAGCGCTTTGTGCCCGGGCGTTATCGGGTGTTCTGGCGGGTGATCACCAACGGCGTCATCCCTGGCCTGTTCACCTTGGTGCTGTGCATCGTGCTGTATCGGTTGCTGGTCGTGCCATTGAACAGTCTGCGCGAGCAGGCCAATGCCTGGCGCGCCGACCAGTTGGGCGTGCGGTTGTCGCGCCGTACCACCAACCGTTCCGATGAGCTGGGTGAGCTGGGCCGAGCCTTCGATCACATGTCCGAACGCCTGCAAGGCACAGTGGCCCTGCAACAGCAATTGCTGCGTGATCTGTCCCACGAGCTGCGCACGCCACTGAGCGACTGCGGGTGGCCAGCGAGAGCGAGCAGGGGCTGACGCAATTGCGCGAGCGCATTGGCCGGGAAGTCGACGGGATGCAGCGGCTGGTGGAGGACGCCCTGCAATTGGCGTGGCTCGACACCGAGCGCGCGCCTTTGCCCGACGAAGCGATCCAGATCCAGGCGCTGTGGGAAATGCTCACCGAAAATGCTTGCTATGAAAGTGGCTGGCCTGCAGGCCAGTTGCAGTGTGCGGTGGATTCATCCTGCTGGGTGCGCGGCAATCTCAATACCTTGGCTCAGGCGCTGGAAAATATCCTGCGCAATGCCATTCGTCATTCACCCGAAGGCGGCGTCGTGCGTCTGGACGGACGGCGTGATGGCGATTTCTGGCATTTGTGGCTGGAGGATGAGGGCGGCGGGGTCGCTGAGGCAGACCTGGAGCGGATCTTCTCGCCGTTCATTCGACTCGATGGTTCGCGGCCGGGGAATGGTGGATTCGGCTTGGGGTTGAGCATTGCCAGGAATGCGGTGCAGCGCCAGGGCGGGAGGCTTTGGGCGGAGAATACCAGTGTGGGGTTGCGGCTGAATATGCGGTTATTGGCTGATGTCGGTGGTGTCAGTGAGGACGCCTTCGCGAGCAAGCCCGCTCCCACAGTGGATGGATGTCGGCCATACCTTGTGTGATCGCCTCGGATCCCCTGTGGGATGGGATGTAGTCACACATTGTATGAGCGACTTTAATCCCTGTGGGAGATTCTATGTTGCAGGGGAACCCTGCAACCTTAAATTCGGCTGGTATTCGCTTTGGTTTTTCATGAGTGCGAATGCCACCCGGCACAGTCGACGACCGCTTCAGTGAAGTGCTTGCGCTGATTCACAGTGCCAGGCAGCAGGCCGTTCAGGCGGTCAACACCAGGTTGATCGAACTGTACTGGCAGGTCGGTGCTTACGTCAGTCGCAAGCTGGAACGGGCTGAGTGGGGTGATGCGGTGGTCAGCCAGTTGGCTGAGCATCTGGCTCTGACGCAACCAGGGTTGCGTGGTTTTACCCGGCGAAATCTGTTCCGTATGCGCCAATTTTACGAGGCTTATCGGGGCGATGAAAAAGTGTCAGCGCTGCTGACACAATTACCCTGGACCCACAACCTGCTCATTTTGACCCAGAGCAAACATCCACAAGAACGTGAGTTTTATCTGCGTCTGGCTGTCCAGGAAAAGTGGTCGACGCGCGAATTGGAGCGTCAGCTCAAAGCCGCTCTGTTCGAGCGCAGCATTACCCAACCGGCAAAAGTCTCTGCAGTGCTGAGACAAACTCATCCTGAGGCGCTGGAAGTATTCCGCGATGCCTACATGATCGAGTTTCTCGGTCTGCCCGGCGGCCACGCCGAAACTGATCTTCATCTGGGATTGCTGGCGCGTCTCCAAGAGTTCCTAGTCGAACTGGGCCGAGACTTCTGCTTTGTCGGCTCCCAATACCCGCTCCAAGTCGGTGGGCGTGATTTCGCCCTCGATATCGCACAGGGGGAGGGTACTGAATAAGCGGCTTATTCCCATAAGCCATAAGCACCGTACTTTGCGTGATATGGCCTGCGAACGTTTGCCGGTATGATAGGCGCCCCCGCAGTCTGGATTGCGAATTACGCCATGACCTTGCAGTACCCAACCATCGCCGATTGCGTCGGCAACACTCCGCTGGTCCGTTTGCAGCGCCTGCCCGGCGCCACCAGCAACACCCTTTTGCTCAAGCTCGAAGGGAACAACCCGGCGGGTTCGGTCAAGGACCGTCCGGCGCTGTCGATGATCACCCGCGCCGAATTGCGCGGGCAGATCCACGTCGGCGATACGCTGATCGAGGCGACCTCGGGCAACACCGGGATCGCCCTGGCGATGGCCGCCGCGATCAAGGGTTACAAGATGATCCTGATCATGCCGGACAACTCCAGCGCCGAGCGCAAGGCCGCCATGACCGCCTATGGCGCCGAGCTGATTCTGGTCACGCAGGAAGAAGGCATGGAAGGCGCGCGCGACCTCGCACAGCGCATGGAAGCCGAAGGCTGCGGCAAGGTGCTGGATCAGTTCGCCAACGGGGACAACCCCGAGGCGCACTACACCACCACCGGCCCGGAAATCTGGCGTCAGACCGACGGCACCATCACCCATTTCGTCAGTTCGATGGGCACCACCGGCACCATCATGGGTGTTTCGCGCTACTTGAAAGAGCAGAACGACAACGTGCAGATCATCGGTCTGCAACCGATGGAAGGTTCGGCGATTCCGGGTATCCGTCGCTGGCCGCAGGAATACCTGCCGAAGATCTACCAGGCCGACCGCGTGGACCGGATCGTCGACATGGCCCAAAGCGAAGCCGAAGACGTAACCCGTCGCCTGGCCCGCGAAGAAGGCATCTTCTGTGGCGTGTCCTCGGGCGGTGCCGTGGCGGCGATGCTGCGCCTGTCCAAAGAAGTTGAAAACGCGGTGATCGTCGCGATCATCTGTGACCGTGGCGACCGTTACCTGTCGACCGGCATTTTCGACGCGCCCAACTGATGGCCAAGCAAGAGAGAGGCCTGCGCTTCCAACCCACCGGCGGCAGCAAGGCCGTGCAAATCCCGACCGGCAAAAAGCAGCGCCTGACAATCGAGCGCCTGGCCAATGACGGTCGCGGCATCGCGTTTTTCGAAGGTCGCACCTGGTTCGTCATCGGCGCATTGGCCGGTGAAGACATCGAGGCGCGCGTTCTCGGCGCCCACGGCAAAGTGGTCGAAGCGCGCACCGAACGCGTGTTCCAGGCCAGCGAATTGCGTCGTCCGGCACCGTGCCCCCATGCCGGTCGCTGTGGCGGTTGCAGCGTGCAACATCTGTCGCATGACGAACAACTCGCCCTGAAGCAACGCATGCTCGCCGAACAGTTATCGAAGGTCGCCGGTGTCGAACCCCAAGAGTGGGCGGCGCCGTTGAGCGGTCCGGAATTCGGCTACCGCCGTCGCGCCCGGGTGGCGGTGCGTTGGGACATGAAGGCGAAAAAACTCGAGGTCGGTTTTCGCGCGGCGGGCAGCCAGGACATCGTTGCGATCAACGAATGTCCGGTGCTGGTACAGCCCTTGCAGCCAATCATGACCCGCTTGCCGGAAATGCTCCGGCGCTTGAGCAAGCCTCAGGCGTTGGGGCACGTCGAATTGTTCAGCGGTTCGTCACTGGCCGTGTTGCTGCGACACATGGCGCCGTTGTCCGACGCCGACATGACGATCCTCAAGGATTTCTGCGCCTTCCATGCCGCTCAATTGTGGTTGCACGGTGATGGCGAACCGCATCCGGTCGAACCCGACCAGTCCCTGGGCTATCGTTTGGAAACCTGGGATTTAAACTTGGCGTACCGGCCCGGAGATTTCATTCAGGTCAACGCCGGGGTCAACGAAGCGATGGTCGCCCAGGCGCTGGATTGGCTGCAGCTCAAGGCCGATGAGCGGGTGCTCGATCTGTTCTGCGGTCTGGGCAATTTTGCCTTGCCGCTGGCCAGGGCCGTTCGCGAAGTGGTGGCGG
The DNA here is from genome assembly GCF_002029345.1 of Pseudomonas sp. VI4.1. Lineage (NCBI taxonomy): Bacteria > Pseudomonadati > Pseudomonadota > Gammaproteobacteria > Pseudomonadales > Pseudomonadaceae > Pseudomonas > Pseudomonas sp. VI4.1. The sequence goes on along the minus strand of NZ_MULM01000054.1, from coordinate 2,793 downwards.
TGGAAGGTGTGCAGGCGATGGTCGAGCGGGCCGCCGCCAACGCCGCTAGCAACAATCTGCATAATACGAAATTTTTTCAGGCCGATTTATCCCAGCCTTTGACCGATGCCGAATGGGCGCGCGAAGGCTTTTGTGCGGTACTCTTGGACCCACCCCGTGACGGCGCTTTCGAGGTCGTGCGCAAGCTCAAGTCGTTGGGCGCCGAACGGTTGGTGTATGTGTCATGCAACCCTGCAACTCTGGCGCGTGACACGGTCGAATTGATCAAGCAGGGCTACCGGTTAAAACGTGCCGGGATTCTCGATATGTTTCCTCAAACGGCACATGTCGAGGCCATGGCGTTATTTGAAGCGAGCTAGGAAGGCTCGTCTGGTCCGACTGGCCCGCCCGTGCAGCCGCGCACCAGCCCGACGTGGGCTCATGGGCAACGAAGGTCAGCGATTTTGACGCATTGAATCTGCGTCGTAGGGAAGGTAAGCAAGATGGTACAGGTGAGAGCACACCAGCCGATCAACACCGACGGCAGTATCAATCTCGAGGCTTGGCTCGATCACGCGGTCAGTGTCGATCTGGCACTGGATCGCGAAGCCTTGAAGGAAGCGTGCGAGTTCGCTCGCACCTCTGAACAACAAGCCAATGCGGCGAAAAACCTCTGGTCCGAAGGGACCTCGAGTTTCCGCACCGGTCTTGAGATCGCCGAGATCCTCGCCGACCTCAAACTCGATCAGGATTCGTTGGTTGCCGCGGTCTTGTACCGCGGCGTGCGCGAAGGCCAGATCGAACTGCCGGCGGTGAGCCAGCGCTTCGGTCCGGTGGTCGCCAAACTCATCGACGGTGTATTGCGCATGGCGGCGATCAGCGCCAGCCTCAGCCCCCGTCAATCCCTGGTGCTGGGCACCCAGGGCCAGGTGGAAAACCTGCGCAAGATGCTGGTGGCCATGGTCGACGACGTACGCGTCGCGCTGATCAAGCTGGCCGAACGCACCTGCGCGATCCGTGCGGTGAAAACCGCCGACGACGAGAAGCGCAACCGCGTGGCCCGTGAAGTCTTCGACATCTACGCGCCCCTGGCTCACCGTCTCGGTATCGGTCACATCAAGTGGGAGCTGGAGGACTTGTCCTTCCGTTACCTCGAGCCCGACCAGTACAAGCAGATCGCCAAGCTGCTCCACGAGCGGCGCCTGGATCGCGAGCGGTTCATCGCCGATGTGATGAACCAGTTGAAAGTCGAATTGCAGGCCACCGGTGTCGATGCCGATATCAGCGGCCGGGCCAAGCACATCTATTCGATCTGGCGCAAAATGCAGCGCAAGGGTCTGGAGTTCAGCCAGATCTATGACGTGCGCGCCGTTCGTGTGCTGGTGCCGGAAATGCGCGACTGCTACACCGCACTCGGCATCGTCCACACATTGTGGCGGCACATCCCGAAGGAATTCGACGACTACATCGCCAACCCCAAGGAGAACGGCTACCGCTCGCTGCACACCGCGGTGATCGGGCCCGAGGGCAAGGTGCTGGAAGTGCAGATCCGCACCCACGCGATGCACGAAGAGGCGGAGCTGGGCGTCTGCGCGCACTGGCGCTACAAGGGCACCGACGTCAAATCCGGCTCCAACCACTACGAAGAGAAAATCTCCTGGCTGCGTCAGGTCCTCGAGTGGCATGAAGAGCTGGGCGATATTGGCGGTCTGGCCGACCAGCTACGGGTCGATATCGAACCGGACCGGGTCTACATCTTCACCCCGGACGGTCACGCCATCGATTTGCCGAAAGGCGCGACGCCACTGGACTTCGCCTACCGGGTGCACACCGAGATCGGTCACAACTGTCGCGGCGCGAAGATCAACGGACGGATCGTACCGCTCAACTACAGCCTGCAAACCGGTGAACAGGTCGAAATCATCACCAGCAAGCACGGCACGCCGAGTCGCGACTGGCTGAACCCGAACCTGGGTTACATCACCACCTCGCGGGCACGGGCGAAGATCGTTCACTGGTTCAAGCTGCAGGCGCGGGATCAGAACGTCGCCGCCGGTAAAACCTTGCTCGAGCGTGAGCTCAGTCGCCTGGGCCTGCCCGCGGTGGACTTCGACAAGCTGGCCGAGAAGGCCAACATGAAGACGGCCGAGGACATGTACGCCGCGCTGGGTGCGGGCGACTTGCGCCTGGCGCAACTGGTCAACCTGGCACAGCAGCTGGTGGAGCCGGAACGCGGCAACGAACAGCTTGAACTCATCCCGCGCAAGGCCACCGGCTACAAACCGGGCAAGCGCGGCGATATCCAGATCCAGGGCGTCGGCAACCTGATGACGCAAATGGCCGGCTGCTGCCAGCCGCTGCCGGGGGATGCGATCGTCGGTTACATCACCGTGGGCCGCGGTGTGAGCATTCACCGTCAGGACTGCGCCTCGGTCTTGCAATTGGGCGGGCGCGAGCCTGAGCGGATCATCCAGGTCAGCTGGGGGCCGGTGCCGGTGCTCACCTACCCGGTGGACATCATCATCCGGGCCTACGACCGGTCCGGCTTGCTGCGTGACGTTTCGCAAGTGCTGCTCAACGAGCGGATCAACGTGCTGGCGGTCAACACCCGCTCGAACAAGGAGGACAACACCGCGTTGATGTCCCTGACCATCGAGATTCCGGGGCTGGATGCGCTGGGGCGGTTGCTGGGACGGATTTCCCAGTTGCCGAACATCATCGAAACCCGGCGTAACCGCACGCCATGACCATCCCTCCCTGTAGGAGCCGGCTTGCCGGCGAAGGCGTCCTTGCCGGCCAGCGCATGGCTTGAGG